>DATDTD010000056.1:0-7272 GCA_035290965.1 archaeon
TTGCATGGTTTCTTTTTCAGAGTTTCAGAAAATAGATTTGAGGATAGCGGAAATTGTTTCAATAGAGGACATTGCGGGAAAAGACAAATTGTACAAACTGACAATTGAAATCGGAGAGGAAAAGCCGCGCACTCTTGTCGCGGGACTAAAGCCTTACTATTCAAAGGAACAGTTGAAGGGAAAGCAGATTGTTGTTGTCGCAAATTTGGACCCAAGGCCTCTTGCGGGAATTGTCTCGCAGGGAATGCTGCTTGCTGTGAAAAACAAAAAAGAGAAATTCTCATTAGTGACAATCGAGGAAAATGCAGAGCCCGGGGAAAAAATAGAATAAAAAAATTTTATTACAGCTGCTCCTTGTGCTCAACAAAGTGCATTGCTACATCTGCAACTGTCTTGAGCAAAAGGAAAAAAACCAGCAAAACTGCGCTGCCCGCGCCCAAAAAAGGCGCACCAAAAATAATTGTCAAATGCATGGGAATTATTCTCGCATAAGGATAGAACATTATTGTGCCAATGTTATGCTGCGGATTCGGCTTGTTCAGGTAAAATAAAAAAGAAACCAAATGGGCAAAGAAAAAAAGCAGTGCTCCGCCGAGAATAAAACCAATTTCCTGCCCTGTCCCATTCATAGAAAAAGTTGCTCCTGAGGCAGAAACCTTAGACAAAAAACCAAAAAAAGAAAAACTAAGCAAAAACATCGCGTAAACAAGGTGGAATAAACCATAGTGGAATGCAAAGAAAAAAGCAGTGAATATTTTTGTGACCTGGGTCGGCGCTGGTTGCCTGCCGTTTATTTTGAATCCTGCAGTAGAAAAATCTTTTAGCGCCAGAATCCTTAAAAAATTAAAAAAGCCTATAATTACGCTCTGGCACCAATAAATCCACAAAAGCGTGATGACATTCCACTGGTAATAAACAGCAAAAACTATTGTAATTAGATTGGCAAAAATAAGGAATAACGTTGAAGGTGCTTTTATGAAACTGCCCATAATAGCAGAACACAGCAGGAGAATTTAAAGCTTTCCAAAAAATTTTGAAAAAGAGCGCTTGTCAGCCGATTAACGAAAGCAGAAACTATGGATATTCAAGAGCTCCAATGTCGGGCTGCGAACCTCTTGGTTTTCCGTCAGCATCAATCCTGTTCCATGCCAAAAATTGGTTTGTTCCTGCATTGATTGCAGGAGAGCCTGCCTGCAGCCTCAAATCTCCGTTTGCAGCGTCAACAAACAAGGGATTTTGTGCAGTTGATTGCAAGTCGTATCCAAGAGCCTGCCAGGCTAAAAAACTTATTCTTATTCCGTTGTTTGCAAACGGCGTTGAAATAAGCGGCGCATAGAAAAGATTGTAATTGCTTGACAACTTATAATTAGTAGAAACATTAAAACCAGTTTGAGCGTCAATGAACATCGTGCTGGTTTGATACGCATTAGTTGGAGCATAATAAGCATTATTAGCAATAACCAAGCCAAAATCAGGAGTCATATGATCAGGCCGAATAGTATCAAACTTGCTCCAAGTGGACGCAGAACTCTCCATAGTATTCCCCAAAACACGGACATTTTCCAGCCTAACAATAGCATCCTGAAAATTCAAAGAGCCAGTAAAAGTGCTATCGCGATTAGTAATCAGGCGGTTTGCGGCAATCAAAACATCTATTCCACCCTGCATATTAATCGCTTTTGCAGTACTGCCATTCCGGAAATCAAAAACATTCCCTACAAGCCAACCATGTGTCACAGGCGTCACGTCTGTTTCCAAGTTAATTACCTGTGAAGAATCTTCATCGGAAAAGTGATTAAAAGAGGCTATTTTCCACATGCCAGACATCAATCTTAATTGGCCTTTTGTGGGGCATTGATGCTCATAATTATTATGCGACACAATAACTTTCGAGCTATAGAGCCTGTTTACCCACATGCAATCTACATCTAAACGCCCGACAAAATAATCACCCAATATCACCATTCGCTTTATGCCGGAATTGTAAATTGCATGGCCCATATCCCTAAAGTTTTCAGTATCCACAACAAAAGCAAGCGACTCCCAAGAAGGATTGTCGCCTGTATAAAAAAGCCTTGTCCTCAACATTAACGCGCCATTCCCGAAATGTTGAAACGGAGTAATCAGGGACACACCATCGCCAGTAATATCCATGTCCACTATCCTGAAGTCCGGCGCCCCTTTAAGATAGATTGCCGAAGTTGCACCTATCATCCATACCGGAGGTTCCCCTGTCCCATATGCAGAAATCATGAACGGCCCCGGAACAGTGAACTGACCTGAAGTGGCTGCATTGAGCATGGAGTTTACTGCAAATTGTTCTCCGCGTTTAAAGAGTAACTGTACGTTTGGCCCTGCAAGTGTTTTTGCTTTTTCCCATGTCTTGCAGGCAGTTGCTTGGCTCAAGCAGTCTGCTGTGTCGTTTCCTGTTGCCGAAAAATAATAGGTTGCCCAGCCTCCGCTTGGTTCAGATTGGACATCTATTATCTGCGTGTATTCATGCACTGTTCCCTCATCATCAGTAATCTTCAGTGTTGCCAAATGCGGGCCCGAATTCTCATAAACATGCGCGGCATTCCAGCCAAACTCCTTATTCTTAGAAAACCAAGAACCATCACTTTTTTTCGCACCATACTGCCAATACCACAAAGAATCAGTAGAACTTGTTCCTAAAGGCGGAGGATCGCCAAAATCCCATTCATAATGAAAAGACGTCCAATCGGCATTCACTCCGCCATTAACAATTTCAACCTGTTCAACAACACCAGAAACCGGCAACAGTGTGGGATTGACCCAGACATATAGTTTTGCTCCGCTTGTACTTTGCAAAGCAAAGCCTTTGCCTGCAGAAACAACAACAGGAGTTCCTCCATTCCAGGAGAGAGTTTTATTTGCAGCAGCATAACTCAATGTTGCGTTTCCAAGCGGATTCGAAAATCCAACAGTCGTAATCTTAACACCAGTAATCTGCACAAGCTGGTTAGCAAAACCTCTCGGCTGTACAACACCA
Organism: archaeon; assembly: GCA_035290965.1. GTDB lineage: Archaea > Iainarchaeota > Iainarchaeia > Iainarchaeales > JAGVNX01. The sequence continues at coordinate 3,011 of DATDTD010000056.1, forward strand.
GAAGTCCAGTCAGTCTCATCAACAGCGTCAAAGAAAACAGCTAACGGCATTGCTCCAGTTATTCTGCTTGCTGTTGCCATTTGGGCCTGGCCTGTACAGTTTGCCCCTGTTTTCCAGTCTCCAATATATCCAAGAAGTGTTGGCATGTCCATTGAGCCTGTTTTCCAGTCTCCAATATAACCAAGCAGTGCCGGCATGTCAACGCATGCCTGCGCAAAAGCGCTCCCCGCAAAAAGAGCAAAGAAAATAATGACAATCAGAATTTTCATGAAACAATAAGAGCGCTTTTACAATATATATTTGCCTATTAGCCAATCAATGAAAGCAGATACGGGAAAGCGATTATTACTCCTATTGTGCTGCCGATATTCGTGTATGCTGCCACGAGCAGCAGATGCGTTACTCGATTTTTTTCAAAGTCTCCGTAAGAATTCAGCCTGTTCAATGACTCAAAGTCCTTTACTTTCGGGGAGCGCATTTTCATTTCAACTCCCGCAGCAAACCATCCCGAAGCAAGAGCGGGATGCAGTGTTGTAAATGGAGCAGCAACAAAAGCCGTGAGAATTGAAAGCGGATGCGCCCTTGCAAACAGGCATGCAACTGCGGAAAGGCTTCCCGTAATCAAAAACCACCAGAAGAAAACGCTTATTGTTGTGTCAATTCCCTTTGCCCAGAAGGCATATGCAATGAAAACAAAGAACAAAGCAGGCACGAGATACTTGAGCAGGGAAAAAATTCCGCGCTTTTTTTTGGTTTCAAGCAATTGTTTTGTTTCCCTTTTTTTGTCCAAAAATTTTGCCACTCCCTGAAGATGCCCAAGCCCCAAGACTGCAACTATTTTTTTTCCGGGAGCGTTAAGAATGCTGTTTGCAATGAACAAATCCCTTTCATCCACAAGAGTCCTTTTCAGGGAAGGGAATTGAACGCTGAGCTCTGCCATCAGCTTGTTCAGGATGTCTGTTTTTTTCAGTTCCTCGATTTTTTCCTTTGTAAGCTTTTCCTGCTCCTGAAAAAAACCCATTAAAACCTGAGTGCCCAGCTTTATTTTTTCAAAGAGGCTAGTGCCGTTCAGCGCCCTCTTCAAAGTTATTCCAATGTCCCTGTCGAGCAGTGCGATTGGAATTTTTTTTTCTTCCGCCAATCGGATTGCTTCGAGCATTTCGCTGCCGGGAGCAATTCCCAAATCATCGCCGAGCTTTCTCTGCATGTTTGAAAGCAGGAGATTTATCAAAAACAAGTGGGCTTTTCCTTCTTTCAGGATCTGGTTCAAATCCATTTCCTGCCACTTTCTGCCCATTTTCAATTGCTGGAATCTCTGTATGTCAAGCTCCACTCCGACAATATCCGGCTTTTCCTTTTCAATTGTCTTTTTTACCAGCTCTATTGATTCGCTGCTTATGTGTGCAGTCCCTACAAGGACAATTGTTTTTTCCTTTGTTTTTATTTTTTCAACAGCCAAGCTTTTCACCGGGTTTTAGGCTTTCGCCTTTGAATTTTTTTTAAGGATTGTTTTGTATGCTGCAAACATTATTAGGAAGCAGAACAATAATCCGAATCCAGCTTCGCTCACTAAAGAGCCTGCCTGCTGCACAAGGCTTCCAATGGGAACAGCATTGATTGCAAAGACAAGGCTCGGGATAAGGTTCTGCACTGTTATTTTCACTGTAACAGTGTATGCCGAGTCTGAAAAAGGCCAGAACAATGCCATCGGGCCTCCAATGTCAAGCAAAAAATGCGATGCAAGGTAAAAAGCGCTTATTCCCGTAATCATTTTTGTTTCCGCGGATTTTTTCAGTTTGCAGGCAATGAAGATTATTGCAAGCAGAAGCAAAAAAACAAATATCGAGTGAAAGCCGCGCCGAAAATCAATCACTGTCCCGAAATCAAGGATTACTGTGAGCGGGAGGAGCAGGAAAACCCATTTGTTGCGAATCCCGAAGAGTGCAAGCAGCCCAAGAGGAATCAGAACGTGAAAAGCCCAGTCCAAGAAAAACACCAGCGAGAACAGTGGAAAGAATAACTCCTTTCTGCTTTAAAAAACAATTGCAATAAAATGAATTTAACCCAATCTGGTGCAAACATATGGCTGAACTCGACAAAAAACTGCTTGAAATACTCGCCTGCCCGAAATGCAAGGGCAATCTTGATTACAAAAAAGAAAAGCAGAGGCTTGAATGCAGAAAATGCATGCTCGCATACAAAATAGAAAAGGGAATTCCAATAATGCTCATTGAGAAAGCGGAAAAAATCCAAAAAATAAAAGCCAAATAAGGCAGTGGTAAAAATAAAGAGCCGATTCCCACGGCAGGATTAAACGCTTTTTGGTCAAATCTTTTTTCATGCCTGAAAGGAAAAACTGGGCGCCGAGAAAAAGGCAGCCCGAAACAAGCTTCCATCTTCCTTATACAAGGCGCGAATACCGGAGGCTGTTGAAAGGCAGGGCAATGCTTGGAAAGGTATTCCTGGAATTCGCAGGCAGGAAAAACAATTCCAGGGGAATTGAAAATGCAGTCAGAAGCTTTTGCGTAAGGCTCCCGAGCAATGGCTACAGGCCACTGAGCTTTGAAGAAAAAGCCTCTCTTGTCATAAGAGGTTTGCATCTTTTTCCCGTAAAAAAATTTCACGAGCCTTTCGCTTGGATCCTGATTGCAGAGGTTGTAAAGCAAAACCCGAAAAAATTCGGAATTATTCTGGGTAAAAGCGCGGGGATTTTTTCAAACGAACTCGGCGGGCAGGCTCACGGTTTTATTTTGGCGCTTGGACCGCATATAGAGCAGTTTTTCACGGGCTTGGGCCCGCACGTGCGGGAGTTTGCAGAGGGAATGCGGGAAAGCTTTTCCCGGACTGTTCAATGGACAGCGGGCTTTGAGGAAAATCTTGCACGCGGCCTGGGAAAAAACGCGGGGCATTTTGCGGAAGGCCTGGGCCCAGCAGCAGAATATGTTATTCCCGGGCTTGCTTCTTCATATGAATCTATTTTTGACAGAAAATCCGCAAATGTTTTTGTGCGCGGGCTTGGCAAAAACTGCGCTCTGCTTGCCAACGGCCTTGGAAAATACGCGGATGCGGTCGCAGACAGGATGAAAAAAAACAGGGTTAATACTGAAACAATAAGGCTGCTCACTGGAAAAATCCGCTGACTTTTATTCCGCGCTTTTTTTTACGAATTCCAAAAACATTTCATCCGGATGCAGAGGCCTGCTCGTCAGCTCAGGATGAAATTGGGTTGCCATGAAAAATTTCTGCTTTGGAATTTCAAGAATCTGCATTATGGGCTGCTGCGGGGCTTTGCCGGAAAAAACAATTCCCGCTTTTTCAAATTTTTCAATGTATTCGGGATTGCATTCAAACCTGTGCCTGAAGCGCCTTCTGATTGTTTTTGCATTTGCATGGATTTTTGATGCAATTGTGCCTGGCTTTACCTCAACGTCTTTTCCCCCTAAGCGCATGTTCCCTCCCAAACCTTCAATCTTTTTCTGCTCGGGAAGAATGTCAATTACAGGGTTCGGGGTTTTTGGCTCGAATTCAGTGCTGTTTGCCTCCTTTAAGCCGAGCAGATTGCGCGCGGCTTCAATCAATGCAATCTGGAATCCCAAACACAAACCCAGATAGGGAATGTTTTTTTCGCGGCAGTATTTTGCAACAGCAATTTTTCCCTCTATTCCCCTTGAACCGAATCCGCCGGGAACAATTACTCCTGCAACTCCTTCAAGCGCTTCTGAAACGCTTTTTCCCTTTTCAATTTCAGTTGTTTCAATCCATTTTACTTCAATGCACTGGTTAAGCGCAAAACTGCAGTGCTCCAATGCCTTGAGAATGCTGATGTAAGTGTCGCTGCTTCCGGTATATTTTCCCGCAATTCCGATTGCAATCGGCTTTTTTGCATTGCAGGTTGTTTTTTTTGTCCATTCCTCAATCTCTGAGTTGCCGTTTGCCCTGAATTTTTTTTCAATGCCCAGAGATTCGAGAACTGCCTCATCAAGCCCGATTTTTCTCAATGCGAGAGGCAGGGAATAAATATTGCTTACATTGTGCACTCCGAAAACCCTTTCAAGCGGGACATTTGAATTCAGGGAAATCTTTTTCCTCGAGCTTTCTGTTAGCGGGTTTTCGCTCCTGCACACAATTACATCCGGCAGAAGCCCGAGTTCCAGAAGCTTTCTGATGCCGAGCTGTGCGGCTTTTGTTTTCTGCTCTCCCAGGCACTGGGGCTGAAGGACATATGTAATGTTTATTACGCAGACATTTTCCTTTCCATCTTC
>DATDTD010000057.1:0-2125 GCA_035290965.1 archaeon
TTGAAAGAGTGATTGATATGGAACACTTTGATGTAATTGTAATCGGCTTGGGCCCAGCAGGATTGGCTGCGTGCAAAGTGCTTGCGGAAAAAAAAATTTCAGTGCTCGGCCTTGACAGGAAACAGGAAATCGGCCCTCCAAAAAGATGTGCTGAAGGCCTGGGGATTGCCTGGTTCAGGCGCCTGAAAATAAAGCCGAATCCCGAATTTGCTGTGCACAAAATTTATGGAGCAGTGCTTTTTTCGCCGAACGGAAAAAGCGTTACATTAAAATCAAAAAAACTGCAGGGCTATATCCTTGAAAGGAAAATCTTTGAAAAGCACCTTGCAATCTCAGCTGCGGCAAAGGGCGCGAAAATAACCGCAAAAACAGATGTTCTGGAGGCAAAGCGCGAAAACGGAAAAATACTCCTGACAGCAAACCAGGGAGGAGAAACAAAACATTTTTCCTGCAGCCTTGTGATTGCTGCGGACGGAATTGATTCTATGATTGCAAGAGAACTAGGGCTGAACACTTCAAACAAGCTTGTAGATGTTGATTCGGGATACCAGTATGAAATGACAAACATTGAAGGGTATGATGAAAAACTTTTGAATCTTTATTTCGGGACAGACGTCGCGCCCAGGGGTTATCTTTGGGTTTTTCCCAAGCGCAAAAACACTGCGAACGTCGGCATTGGAATAGGCGGAACCCAGAAGGAAACAGCGAAATTTTATCTTGACAAATTCATTGCCTCAAAACCCGGGCTTGCAAAGGGCTCCATAATAGAAGTAAACGCGGGCGTAATTCCTGTCGGAGGATTTCTTGAAAACATGACAAAGGACAATCTTATTGCTGCGGGAGATGCCGCGCACCACGTCGATCCAGTGCATGGGGGCGGAATAGGAATTGCAATGGAGGCAGGCATGATTGCAGCGCAGGTTGCTTCCGAAGCAGTCAAAAAAAAGGATTTTTCGGAAAAATTTTTGTCAAAATACAACAAGATGTGGTATGAAAAGCGCGGCAATGAATTAAAGAAAAAAGTGCGCATAAGGCATTTGCTTGAAAACCTTTCAAACGAGGACTTTGATTATCTTGCGGAATCGCTTTCAATAGACGACGTGCTGAAAATAGCTTCCGCTGACCTGGACAAAAAAGCAAGGCTTGCAATCCTGGGCAAAAAAATGCTTCAAAGGCCGGGGCTTGCAAAAATAATGCTGAAATACATCTGAGGCAAAAGCCGCATTGGATAAGGCTTAAATTGTAAAAGGCCGTTATATTTGCAGTGAAAAAATGCCTGCCCTTGAAAGATTCAAAAAAATGCCTGTAGGCGTGCTGCTTATTTTTCTTTTCACTCTGCTCGGCCTTCCGGGAGTAATAATGAATGTTTTTCAGTTTCCGCAGATAAAATTTTCAAATCCTGAAACCGCGATGTTTGCGCTTTTTTTCATTGCCCTGGGCATTGTTTTCCTGCTTTTGCAGCTCTACGGGCTTCTTGCGGGAAAAAAATTTTTGCCGAAGATTTACCTTGTAATGATTGCGGTTGTAATCCTGCAGTTTTTTCTTGCGAGCGCCTTCTTTCCGCTTTATTACTCCGACATTGTGGACTATTCAATTTCAGCGCAGGCCGCGGTCCGGCAGTTTTCCACTGCGGAAAAACAAATGATTGAAGGCGTTGCAATTGCCGCTGTCCAGATAGCCCTTTTTATCAGCGCAATTATTTATGCAGCGTTCTTTTTTTACGCGCGCAGAAAAAAAGAATATTTTGCAAACTGAAAGCCGAAGAACAATAAAAACAAGCTTTTAAACAGGAACATGCCTGTTTTTTTTATGCAGATAACAAATCTTACGCTTGCATTCGCAGTCCTTGAATCAAAGCAGTTGCTTGAAAACAGCACTGTGCAGAAGGTCCAGGAGCTTGAAAATTCCTGGCTGAAAATAAAGCTGCGCACAAAACAGGGAAGCGGGGAGCTTGTTTTAACGCCCCAGATTTTCTTTTTTTCCTCTTACTCCATGCCTGCAAAAAAGCTTTCTTCGGGGTTCAGCGCTTTTCTGAGAAAACACCTTGAAAACAAAAAAATTTTGCAGGTACAACAGTATTCCTTTGACAGGATTGTTTTTTTCGAGTTCGCTGACTTTTTCCTTG
>DATDTD010000058.1:0-46275 GCA_035290965.1 archaeon
CGATGCCCTTCAGCATTCGGAAAATTTTCTGGAAATCCAGGATTGAAGCTGTTTCAAATTCCGCGTCTGCTTTTTTCTTTCTGCACAGTTCCATCAATTTTTCAAATGTTTCCGGGTTTTTTGACGGCCCGCCAATGCAGACAAGTTTTGAAAACATTTTTTTTCCAATCAGGCTGCTTGCGAGCGCCGACCCTATATAGCCGTTTGCCCCGCTGATAAGAATCTTCGGCTTCATAGCAAAAGCTTCCCGTACTTAATGCTGCCCAAAAGCCTATAAAATTTTATTGCAGCCACGTAAAGCGCCCCGATGGCAAAAATTACAATCCTGTTCAAGGTGCTTTTTCCCTCAAGGAAAACCATTCCGCGCGGAGAGCTGAGTTTTGGGATTTTGTGCTCCATCCATGTTCCGGTAATTACTTGAAAATCTTTTTTCGGGTTTACAATAAATCCGAGCTTTACGTCCAAAAATTTTTTTGCAAGCGCGGGATGCTTTTTGTAGAGCAGGACATCGTTTTTGTGGTACGAAAGCCTCTGCAAAGCATATTTTGCAACCGCAAAAATTCCCTTCGGCTTTACAATCTTGTGGTCATGCAGATAATCGGCTTTCACTACGCTATATTCATAGCCCAGCTCCATTATTTTGAATGTCAGATCAGTGTCCTCTCTGTAATACCTGTACTGCTCGTCATAGCCGCCGATTTTTTCCAGAATATTTTTCCTTGCTGCAGTGGACGTCCCCCCGAATGCCCCCATGCTGCTCACAACCCCGATTTTTTCCGAGGAAAACCCCTTCATGAGGTTTTTCAGCCAGTTTTTTTCCGGAATGCAGTCGTGGTCCATGTTTACAACTATTTCATTCCGCGCAGCCCTTATGCCCGCATTGCGCGCAGCGCAAACCCCGGAATTTTTTTCAAAATTTATTATTTTTATTTTTTTGTTTTTCCCGAAATTTTTTTCAAGCACTTCTTTTGTATTGTCACTGCTGCCGTCGTTCACTACAATGACTTCAAAATCGTTCGGATAATCAATTGCGAGAATGCCCTCTATTGTGGGGACAATCTTGCCCGCATAATTGTATGTCGCAACAACAATGCTTGCCTTTGGAAAATAGTCTTGCATCAAAACACGCTTTTTTTGGCGGTTATTTTAACCTGTTGAAGCCGTCAAAATGAATTTTATTGTCCTTTGGATTGAATACTTCCGTAATTTTGTATCTGCCTTTTGTGTAAGGCTCTTTGTCGAGTAAAAAATGCGTCACTTCAAGAAGAACTATGCTTGCAAGCGGCCTTGAAAGCTGCTGGTTGCCCGCTGTTTCCACAAGCGGTATTTCCCCAAGAAGCCAGTAATTCCTGAGGCCTTTTTTCAGGAACTCAAAAATCTGCCCTGCCTTGAGATTTTCAGGAATGCATTCCTCTTTTTTCCTGTTGCTATTTTTGCATTCTGAAAAATTCCTCAGTGCAAGATCCGGATTGAATTCAACCTGTATTCCCATATCAACCAGTACAATTCAGATTTTTTTTGCAGTATAGGCGCCGTGCGTCATTTTCGGGATTTCAGTGTAATCGAAATACCTGAATTCCTGCGCTCCCAGTTCTTTCGCCCATTCGATTGTTTTGTCCAAGCCTTCCGACAAGGAAACCTTTGCCTTATACCTGAGCAATTTTTTTGCCTTTGCAGTGTCGCAGTAAGCAATCTTTACATCCGAAGTCCTTTTCGGAATAAACTCTATTTTTTGCTTTGAGCCCATTTTTTCAATAATAACCTCTGCAAGATTTTTCACAGTGTAAACCTTTTCAGTCCCGATATTAATCGGATTGTTCACGAGCTTTTTGTTTCCCACAATATTGCATATTGGCTCAACCACATCGCTAATATATGTGAAGGCGCGCTTCTGCAATCCATCCCCGAAGATAACAGGATTTTCCCCTTTAAGGCACTTGTTTATGAAAATCGGCACCACTCCCCTGTAAGGATCGTCCATTCTCTGCCTTGGCCCATAGACATTGAAAAATCTCACAATGTAAGGCTCAATCTGTCCCAGTTCAAAATAAACGCGCAGGTAATCCTCAAATGCTTTTTTTGTAACAGCATAAGGGTCATCGGCATTCAAATGCGCTGTTTCCTTTATGGGTATTTTTTTCTGCCTTCCGTAAGTTGCAATGCTGCTCGTAAAAACAACATCGCGAATTCCCGCGTTTATTGTTTCAGTAAGCAGGGTAAGCGAGCCGATTAAATTTGTGTTTGCATTGAAAACAGGAATAAAAACACTCTGCCCCTCAGCAGCGTGCGCAGCAAGATTGAAAACAGTGTCAATGCCTTGAAGAGCTTTTCTGCAGTCTTCCTTGTTGCAGGTGTCGCCTTCAATTACCTCAACGCTTTCATCGAAATACTGCAGGTTTTGCTTTCCCCCGACAAAATTGTCAAGCACGCGCACATCTATTTTTTTCCTGCGCAGCTCGTTCACTACATGGCTTCCGATAAAGCCTGCTCCGCCCGCAACCAAAACCTTTTTCATTTTTGCACCTCAATCAATAAATCCCGTTCTAATGCAGTTGTCGCACACTGTTTTTCCGTTTGCCTGTCTTTTTGCAACGGCTTTTCTTGCCGCAATGTATTTCTCGTTGTTCCAAACAGCTTTAAATCCCTTTTCAAAGGCATTCCCGAAATCGAATTTTTCATTGTAGTTTCCGCAGCAGGGCGCAACGCTGCCGTTCCAGTTTATTACCGAGACAAACCACAAAAAAGCGCAGCTTTTTTTAATGTTCTTGCGCTGCTTTTTTTCAAGGTCATACCTGCTCAATTCCTGCCTGCTCGGCAGCCATTTTTTCAGGGAATCTATTTTTTCATTGTCTGCAGTAAAAATCTCCTTTCCCATGTCGCTCCGTACTCCGCCAATTGCAAGCTCGTCAATGCCGAGTTTTTTTCTCACTGTTTCAAGCACGGGAAGCTCGTGCTCGTTGTGCTTCATTACAAGAAACTGCCATACAATTTTCGGCTTTTCAGATTTCAGGAGTTTTTTCTTTTCAGCAACAAGCCGTATATTGTTCCAAACTGTTTCGAGTTTTCCCCCAACGCGGTATTTTTCGTATGTCTCCTGTGAAACTCCGTCCATTGAAACATATAGGACATCAAGGTCGGATTTTACAAGCGCTTCAGCCTGCTTTTCCTCAAGCGCTACATTCAGGTTTGTGTTTACGCTCGTGCGGATGTTTTTTTTGTGCGCAAGTTCAATCATTCCCACTAGATTCTGGTTGAGGAAGGGCTCTCCCCAGTTGTTCAAATCTATTTCATAAAGAAAAGGCGACATTTCAGAAACAATTTTTTCGTATTCCTCAAAGCGCATTTTTCCGAGGCTTCTGCCGTTCTGCTTCTGCCCTGTGGGGCAGAGAGGGCAGTGCAATTGGCAGATGCTGCTCGGGTCAAAGCTGAGCTTGAAGGGATAGCCCGCAATGCGCGGATTTTTGAAGAGGAAAAACTGCGTTCCGAGCAGTGCAACGTTAAAGAATTTTCTTATGCCGAAATAAGGCGTGAAAAAAAACCTGTTAAGGGAGCGCTTCAACTGCATTGAAAAATAGCCCATGGAACCACGACAAAGGGATTGCTGATTTATTAATTAAACGAAAAATTGCTTTTAATACTCTGTGGTGCAAGAATAGAAGCTTTTTTCAGAAGCTTTTTTTTACCTTCAAATGCTCGGGATAGCCTTTCATGGTGTCCTTTCCTATTTCAAATTCGTAAAAAATCTTTCCTTCGTGCCTCTTGACCTGCCGAAAATTTCTCTTTTCGTACATGGGCATTACGCGCCAGTTAGACTCTGTTTCAACCAGATAGCCGGAAACTTTTTTGATTCCGTTCTCCTCTGCATAGCCGAGCGCTGCTATGACGAGCGCGCCGCCGATTCCTCTTCCCATTGTCCTGCACGAAACAGTCAGGTCTCTTATTGAAAGCTCTTCTTTTCCAAGGCATTCGAAAACGCATTCTGCAATCAGCCCGTAATCACCGAATTTGTCTGTAAGCTCGGCAACCATTATCTGTATTTTGCCCGAGCCGAAATCCTTCTGCAGATCCTCGAGCGAATACCTGTTGCATGTTGTATTCAGCTCGTTTGTCCTGTTCAAAAGCTGGCACACTCTCGGCAGGTCCTCCTGTTTTGCAAACCGCAGAGACATTTCAATATTGCACTGCCTCAGAAAATCCTTGTAGTCTCCCGCATGTTTTTTTTCGGCTTCCTCCCTGTCGCGCTGCTGCTTCAGCAATGCCACTCTTTCCTTGTCCTCTGCAGTGGAGTTTTCCGGCATTAAGCCTTCTATTGCAAGCACGTCTATGGGGTCTGCCAATCCTATTGTATTGATGCTTGGAATTCTGCTTTCGACCTCTGCCCTCTGGAATGCGTCGTCGTCTATGAAAAGCGTTTCGCCGGGTTCAATTGAAAATTTTTCCATTATTTTTTTTATGCCGTCGCTTTTCAATCCCCACCCTATCTGGTTTTCCTCGAAATAGCCGCTTATTTCGAATTTTTTCAGCATTGCGTCAGCGTCCTCAAAATAATTCTTGCTGCAAATCGCGTTTTTTATTCCGCGCTTGCTCAGCTCCTTCAAAGCCTCTTTTGTGCCGGGCTTTATCTGGACAGAACTCTTGTCCTTGTAATACACTGTCCCGTTCCAGAGAGTATTATCAAGGTCCCAGACAACAAGCTTTATTTTCGGCATACGGCAAAACCACAATAAGAATTAAGTCGAACTATACAAAATACGTGATTGCTAACTATTTAAAATTTTATACTTGCTGTGTTTTCCTATGCAGCAATGCTCTTTCAGCAGCCTCAAAATAGGCGACAAAGGCGAAATAAAAAGGATTTTTACTGAAAGCGACGTAATTCGCTTCTCTGAATTGTCGCTCGACACAAACCCAGTCCATATTGACAAGGATTTTGCAGAAAAAACAGTTTTTGGCGAGCGCATTGTCCATGGAATGCTTGTCGCCTCCCTGATAAGCGCTGTTGTCGGCACAAAAATGCCGGGCACTGGAAGCATCTGGATTGACCAGAACCTGCGCTTTTTAAAGCCCGTAAAAATAAACGACGAAATAAGGGCTGTTTCAGAGCTCATTGCAAAAATTCCAGAAAGGCAGCAGGTAATAATCAGGACTGCCTGTTACAACCAGAAAAACGAATTAGTGGTTGAGGGAGAGGGATTGCACAAAATATTGAACCCGTGATTTTTTTTCCAAAAATTATGTTACGAGCCCGCCGTTTACCCTCAGAACCTGCCCTGTTATATAATTTGAATCATTGCATGCAAGAAAAACAACTGCCTTTGCTATTTCTTCGGGATTGCCAAGCCTTTTCAGGGGTATTGCTTCAATGAATTTTTCAAGGATTTCTTTTGGAATCTTTTCGCTGATGGCTGTTCCCGCAATTATGCCGGGGCTTACTGCATTAACCCTTATTCCCTTTGAAGCAACCTCTTTTGCAAGCGCCTTTGTAAATCCTATTACTCCCGCCTTTGCAGCGCTGTAGCTCACCTGCCCGAAAAAACCGATTTCGCCGCTTGCAGAGGCAATGTTTACAATGCTGCCGTTTCCCTGCTCGAGCATTGTTTCCAGCACTGGATAAGTGACATTGAACATTGAATCCAAGTCAGTGCGCATTATTTTTTCCCACTCCTCTTTTGTGGATTTCCTGAATGTTTTGTCGATTGTTATTGCGGCATTGTTCACAAGAATGTCTATTCTCCCGAATTTCTGCTTTACTTCCAGAACCATTTTTTTTGTTTCCTCAAGATTTGAAACATCTGCTTTAACAGCAATAGCGCCGCTGATCCTGCTTATTTCCTCTGCTGTTGCAAGGGCTTTTTCCTTTTCGTCAAAAAAATTCACTGCAACCTTTGCCCCGTTCAGCGCGAGCTCAAGCGCAATAGCCTTTCCTATGCCCCTTGAGGCGCCCGTGACAAGCGCGATTTTTCCCGAAAGCATTTTCTCCAAAAAACCACCATAAAAACTTTTTCTGGCACCATTTTAAAAACTGCATTAATCCAGCTCTGTTTCGTCCGCATAAATAGTCTTTCCGCTTTTCAGCAGGTCTTCAAGGGTTTTCATCATTCCCCTTGCGTCGATAATCCGGATTTCCGCCGCGCCTATTTTTCCCTTATGCAAGAATCCCTTCCGCAGCAAAAGCCTTTCAAATTTTTCCTCAAGCCGCGGCTCGTTGTCAATCCTTATGGAATCGATTTCAGTGTTATGCACAAGGCTTCTAACCCTTGATTTTTTTCCCGCGGAATCAATTACGACAAATTCTTTTGGTTCATCCAAGTAAACCTTTACGGGAAAATCCTCCAGATGCCTGTCCTCAAAAACATAGCTGGCAGTTAGCATCCTGCCCATGCGCGCGCCCAACCCTACAATCAGGCAGTTTTTTTCAATCATTTTGAAATAAGGCGAATTTTTTGTGAAGGGAGTCAGGTCTTTTTCATGCCCTTCGGAAATAAATTCAGAATCCCTTCCAATGCAGGCAACAGAATGCGTGGGCCTCAGGCTTCTTTTTGCTTCCGGCATTCTCCAGAAAGAATCCGCGATTTTTCCCAAAACAGTCGGAGTGCTCCTTACATCAAAAGTATTTTTTTCAAGAGGGCCGAAGCTCGGCATGCACACATTGCCATCGCTGCCGACTGTTTCAAGCAGTGCCTCTATTACAGTTCCGGCACCGTTTTCCACAAATCCAAAGGAACTCAAAGAAGAATGCACCATAATAGTGCAGCCCTTTTTCACGCCGAGATTTTTCAGCCCCTCCACAATAGCCTGCTTTGTGACAACCCCGCTGCTGATTCTCTTTTTCAGGACTCCGAGCCTCTGCGGAGTGCGCAGCAAAAATTTTAAAAAATTTTTTGCCTGCCTTGGCAGCAATTTTGAAAGAATCTTTTTCATTTGAAACTCGCCGCATTGATTATTCTGCCCAAAATTTTTTTTAACACGTACTTTGCCCCGAAACCGCTCGCCTTAGGCACTGTATCCCTGACAAATCCCCTGAAAATCGGGACTCCCTTTTCAAGCTCGTGAATTTGGATTGCCGAGGTTTTTTTCCCTGCAAGAATCCTTTTGCCGCAAAAAACAACCGCTATGCTGGAATTTTTTTCTGTTGCAGTTGTTATGCTTATTTTTTTTCCGTCAAAAAATGCATTGAAACGCATTTTCTCCCTTCTGCGCCAGAAGCGCACAAAATCAAAATGATTTGTTTTCCAGACATTGGAACATTCTATTTTTTTTGCAATTCCCTCAATGACTCTTGGAAAGCGCGCTATTCTTTTGAAGGCGTGCCCGTACAAAAGCAGAGGCAGGTTAAGCGCAATATTCCTTTCAATGATTCCCTGAAAATAATCAGCCATTTGCCTTTCCGAAAAATCATACTGCTTCAGCACTCCTATATCAACAGGATGCATGGGCAGAACCAGAAAGCCAGCCTCCCTGTTCCCGAGAATCGGCCTGAAGGGAAGATTGTCGCAATCGAGTGAAAACGCTATTGCAAAATCATATTTCAGCTTTTCAACCGCGCTTGCAATCCCATTGTCCCATTTTCCGTTCGGTGCGCAGAAGCATTTCGCCTTTACCCCGAACTTTTCCAGTTCCTTATGCGCCTTCATGACGTTTTCAAAGTTTTTTTTTGAATCAAAAAAATCGTGCCAGTAATTGTGCGAGCCCACTGTTTTATGCTTCAGAAGCTCTCCGAATATCTGCATGGATTCTCCGGCTTTTTCCATGTTCAGGAACCAGGTTGTTTCAATGCCGCAATTTTCCAGTATTTTTGCAGTCTTCAATGCGTCCTGCGTGTAAGAATCAATGTCCACGTGAAAGCAAAAAACGCTTTCAAACTCTTTCGGGTAATACCAGAGATGCAGGAACGGCAGACTGCGCAGTTCAAACAATCTTTTTATGCAGTTGCACGCTACAACCCTGGCATTCGACTTGCTTGTTTTCGGCGCAAATTCAGCTATGAACGCGCGCTTTGAAAAAAAAGCCCGCTTTTCAAATTCGGAATTCAGGATTGTTTTTTCAATGCTGAAAGGAAGCACTATCAGGAAGCCTTTTCCTATTTTTTCCTCAAGAATTTTTTCATTGTTTTTAAACACTGCTATTTCCTGGTTCAGCCACAGCAATCCAGAGCCGTAAAAAAGCCTTCCTTCAGGCTTGAGAAATCTTGCGAATTCTTCCCTGAAATTTATTGATTCATGGATTTTCCGCGCAAACTCGAAGGTTGTCAGGACTGCGCCGCTGTTTTCAATGAATTTTTTTGTGTTATGCGCCTCTGCATTTGAAAGCTCGGAGCTTACTATGACTGCTGCAAAATCCCTTGGAAGAATTTGTTTTTTCAGGGAAACTTTCCTGAACCGGATTCCCTCCTGTTCAAGGATTCTTTTCCAGCCCGCGCTCAAAAAAGTGATTCCAACAGAGAGGTTTTGCTTTTGCATAGGTTAATCCGCCCTGAACCTTACTCTTAATATGTCCTTCAGGGTTGCAATTATTCTTTTGAATCCGAAAAAAGTGCTGTTTCCGAACGGCCTTTTCAGGTGGGTAACAGGCACCTGCTTTATTTTGAAGCCGTTCTTTTTCGCTTTGTAAATAAGTTCAGCGCTGATAAAGCCGCTTTTGCTTGTCAGGCTGACTTTTTTGAATATTTTTCTTCTCGCAAGCTTGTAGCTGCAGTCGGGATCCCTGACAAGAACCCCGAACAAAAGAAACAGCAAAATCTTGTATACTTTTTGCGTAAGTTTTCTGGAAAATCCTTCGGCTCTTTTTTTCCTGAAGCCTATGACAAGGTCTGCATCCTTAATCGCATCCAAAAAATTCAGGAACTCTTCAGGGAGATACTGGGCGTCTCCGTCAGTGAAGCCGACCAAATCCATTTTTGCATTTGAAAAACCGCTGATTAATGCGCCGCCATAGCCCCTGTTTGAAGAATGGTGGACAACCCTTACGTTGCTTAACTGCCTTGCAAGCGCGTCCGCGACTTTTCCCGTATTGTCAGGGCCGCCGTCGTCAACTATGATTATTTCAAATTTCCTTCCGGTTTTCTTCAGCAGGCCGTGGAATTTTTTTGTAACAATCGGAATGCTCTTTTCATCATAGTAAGCCGGAAAAAAAACAGTGACGCTTTCCTGGGAATCTGCTGGCATGGGCAATCTTTTCTAATTGGGAAGAAGTTTCTTTTTTTAAATATACTCTTGATTTTTGTTGCACAGGAATAACGCGGTTCATTTTGCCCTTTGCACGAATTCCCTTATTTTTTCCGTTACAAAGAGTATTTTTTCTTCGGTAATGCCGGGATATACGCCTATGAAGAAACTGTCGAACAATACCTTGTCGCTGTTTGCAAGCGGCTCAGCAATCCTGTACTTTGCGTTTTTGTATGCCGGATGCCGTATAATGTTGCCGCTGAAAAAAAGCCTTGTTTCAATGTTGTTTTTTTCCTCCAAAAACCTTGTCAGTTCGTTCCTTGAAATTTTTTTCCTGTCCCTGATTGTAATGGGGAAGCAGAACCAGCTCACATCGCTGTTTTCCGCGGCTTTGGGAAGAATAAAAAAATCCTCGAATTTCTGCAGTTCCTCTGAAAGCATTTTGAAGTTTCTCTGCCTTGCGCTTTTGAATTCCTCGATTTTTTTCAATTGCACAAGCCCCATTGCGGCCTGAGCCTCTGTCGGCTTCAGGTTGAAGCCGAGGTTATTGTAAATGTATTTTTTGTCATAGCCTTCCGGCAGGCCGTTGATTTTTTGTTCAAACCGCATTGGGCAGACAAAGTTCGGGTCCAAAGAAACAAAGCAGACAGGGCAGACGCAGGCCCTGCCCCAGTCCCTGAGGCTTCTTACAACGGGTTCGAATTCTTTCTGGTTAAAGGCGACAGCCCCGCCCTCTCCCATTGTAATATGGTGCGCGGGATAAAAGGAATGCGATGCCATTGCCCCGAAGCTTCCCGTGAATTTGCCCTTGAATTTTGTCCCGAGGGAATCGCAGTTGTCTTCCAGGACAATCAGGCCGTGTTCCGAGGCAAAATCCATTATTGCATCCATTTGGTTCGGGTTTCCGAACATGTGCGGCAGAAAAATCGCCTTTGTTTTTTTGCCAAGGGCCTTTTCCAGGCTTGCGGGATTGATATTGTATGTTTCAAGCTCTGCATCAAGCAGGACAGGCACAAAATTGTTCTGCACAATCGGGTTGAAAGTAGTGGGAAAAGTGCATGCAGGAGTAATGATTTCATCCCCGTCATGCATCCTGAAAGGCGCCTGCTCTGATTTCAAAGCCGAAACCATAAGCAGATTCGCGCTGCTTCCGCTGTTTGTCAGGGCAGAACTGCTGCTTCCGAGGTATTTTGCAAATTCCTGTTCGAATTCCCTTCCCTTTTTGCTGAGCCCAAGCCATCCGTCAAGCAGGCTGCCGACAACTGCGTTTACCTCTTCTGCGCCGAAAATTGCCCCGGCATACTGCACCCTGCTTTTTGCAGGAACAAACTTTTCCTGCTTTTTCGCATTAAAAAATTCTTTAACGCTGTCTTCTATCTTTTTTCTTTTTTCTTCGAGTTCACTCATTTTTTACCACTTAAAAAATCAAAGGTTCTCTTAATGCCGGCATCCAGGGAAATTTTTGCTTCCCATCCGAGCTCTTTTTTCGCCCTCTCGGGATTATAAACATGCTTCTGAACCAGGTCCTTTGTTTCAGCGTGATTTACAACAATCTCTGCACCAGTTGTTTTTTTAATTTTTTCCAGCAGTTCGCTTACAGAAATTCCCCTGCCTGTTCCCAAATTAAAAATTTTTGACTTTGTTTTTTTTTCCATTGCAAGAATGCATCCCGCAGCAATGTCCTCTGCATGCGTAAAGTCTCTCACGGCACTGCCGTTTCCCTGTATAGTAACGGGATTTCCATTTATTGCGTTGAACAAAAAATTCGTGATTACGCCGCTTTTTTCGCTGAATTTCTGCCTTTCCCCGAAGGTTGCGCTCGGCCTTGCAATGCAATAATCAATGCCCGCAGTCCTTGCAAAAAAACCCAGGTATTCCTCTATTGCAATCTTTGAAACACCATAGGGCGAAACAGGCAGCAAAGCTGTTTTTTCAGTGATTGGGTTTTTTTCCGGGTTTCCGTAAACAGCAATGCTGCTCAAATAAACAATTTTTTTAACTTTTTTTTCTGCGCTTTTCTGGAAAAGATTTATGCCCGGCAGAATATTTGTTTCCGCGTCAAAAACAGGCTTCAGAATGCTTTCCCTCGGCATAATAGTATGAATGCAGTGAAAAACAAAATCCATTTCCTCCAAAGCCTTTTCAACTGCATTGAAATCCAAAAAATCCCCCTGAAAAAAATCGATTTTTTCCTTTAGGTGCGAAAGGTTTTCAGAATTCCTGTCAAAAACCCTTACGGAATAATTTTTTTTTACCAATTGCTCTGCAATAAAGCTTCCTATGAGGCCGTTTCCGCCGAAAACAATGCAGTTCGCCATTAGAGAAGAAAGGCAAAAAAGGTTTTTAAAGCAATTATCCGCTGCTTCCGCACTGCTGGTTTTTGCAGCCTAAATGCTGAAAACAGTGAATGCCCCGAGCTTTTTTCCCGCCAGGGTTCCGCAGCCGAATCCTTCCGGAAGGTTTTTTACTGCAAGAGTTTTTACCTGCATTTTTTCCAGAACCGCAAAAAATTCACTGCAATTGTTCTGTTTTATTGAATCAATCAGGCTTTGCTCGTCTGCCTGGAAACCCGCGGGCCTTGCCTCGTAATACTCCCAGTCGTTTACAGAATAATTTCCGAAGGTAAAGGTCTGGTAGGAAACAAAGGCGCCTATGAACCTGTCCTCCTGCTCTGCATCCACTACTGCAAAAACGCTTTCAAGCTCGCCGTTAGAAAGCAGTTCCCTGTAATCGGGATTATTGAACAGGTTAACCTGCTCTATTCTCTGCGCAAAATAAAAAAAATTCCAAAAAACAAAAAACAGCGCGAGAACAGCCAGAAGATTCTGCCTTGAAACACTGATGCGGATTTTTGAGAGAAAGGAAATTTTTTCCCCGAAATCATAGTTTACAAGGAAATACGCGATTATCCCTGTTAGAAACAGCGCTGTTACTGCAGCCTCGAATTTCTCCAGCACTGGAATTGCTTCGTTCAAATTAAACACCAGCAGGGCAGTTATTGCCGCGAGCGGAACCATCCATTTTTCCCTTGCAATAATGCAGACTGCCAGAAACAGCAAAAATATCAGCGTGTAAAAATTCACTCCGAAAGAAAGAAATGCCTGTGTCCCTATCTGCCTGCCCAAAGCCCCGCCTATGTTTGAAACAAACGAAATAAAAAACGGAAGAGTCAGCAAGGGAATCAATGCAAAGGATGCAAAGCATTTCCATTTAATTTTCTTTTGGGCCAGAACCAGGCTTGCATAAAAAATGCTGAACAGAATGAAAAAAAGCAGGTGTGCTGCGAAAAGCACTGCAAGCAGAACCCCTATCAGCGCAATTTCTTTTTTGCCCAAATCCAGGTTTTTTCTTTTTTCCAGCAGAAAAACCATTGCGGGAAAGCATATTGCAAATGCAAAAAGCTTTGTAATAAAGCCTATGAGAACAAGCAGCCCCATGCAGAAAAAGTTTCCGAAAACAAGCAGGAATACGGGCAGATTTTTTTCCGAAATCTTCCAGACTGCGATAAAGGAAAAAAAATACGCTGCAAGAAAAGCCGCTGAAAAGGCAATGTAAACAGACTGGAATCCAAAAGCCGAAAACAAAAAGAATGCAGCGGCAGCCGCAAGGAAGAAAAACGGCGGATATAGCCTGAACAAAACATAGTCATAGCCGTAATTCCAGTTCGGAACCTCCTGAAACGCGCCGTATTTTATTGTAAAACCTGTTCTTGCAAGATAGCTTCCTATGTCCATGTCATGCCAGTAATTCTGCGAACCCATTACTAAAAAAAAATAAGCCAAAAAAGCAATGAGCACAAGAAAGCATGCCGGCATTAAAAAAAATCTTTTTTGCATACCAAAGCAAACTCCATTCTGCTGTAATAAGTTTTTGTAAAATGCTTTAAAACACTTTTGCAATAACCTTTGTAGCATGAGGATTTTTTATATCACTCACACCTATTCCCTGCGGGGGGGCGGGGGAGGAGAGCTCTTTTGCAGCGATTTTCTCAAGGAACTTTCAAAGAGAGGGCATAAAATTTTTGTTTTCACTGCAAAGAGCGACGATTTCAGCGCAGAGGAAAAGTCGCTTGGGATAGAAGTTTTCCACGCAAAAAGCATTGGGCATCACGCCTTTCACAAGTTTGAATATCTCCTGCAGTCGCGCAAGGCAGCAGAGCTTGCAAGGCAGTTCAAGCCCGATATTATTCACGCGCAGAACGATGCCTTTCCCGCACTGATTGGTGAAAAAGTAAAGAAGGCAACAAAGGTTCCGCTTGTCGCAAGCATTGAATATCTTTCAGACAGGGCTGTTTCTGTGAACCTCAAAATTGTTTTTTTGTTCAACAAATTTTTCCTTCCGAAAATAAAATTCGACAGGCTTGTTTCCTGGAGCCAGTTTGTCATTGACTCATATCTTCTGCCATGGAAAATTCCAAAGGAAAAAATTGTTTTGATTCCAGGAGCAGTCGATGTTTCCACTTTTCTGAAAAAAGTTTTTCCCCATCCAAAGCTTGTGCAGTTTGGAAAAAACCTTATTGTTTCTGCAAAACCCCTGCATTCCACTAATGCAATGGGAATCTTGCAGACAATTAAGGCAATGAAGATTGTTTCAAGAAAATTTTCTGAGTGGAAGTTTGTTGTTATTGGCGATGGGGAAAAGCGCAAGTGGCTTGAGGCAGCAGTCATTGATTTGGGGCTTGAAAAAAATGTTTTTTTTGTTGGGCAGATTCCTGCAGAGGAAATTCCTCAGGTTTATGCTTCTGCAGAAATCGTTGTCCATAGCTTTGCCTTCAAGGCTACAACGAGCATTGCATTGATTGAAAGCATGGCTGCGCAGAAGGCAATTGTCGCAACTGATTTTGGAGAAGTTGCAAACACTGTTTCAGATACTGCAGTCCTTGTACAGCCGAATAATCCCGAAAGCATTGCGCAGGGAATAATCAAGCTGATTGAAAACCCGAAATTGAGGGAAGAGCTTGGAAAAAAAGCAAGAAAGCGCGCAGTTGAAAACTTTTCCATGGCTGCAATTGTCGAAGAGTTTGAAAAATTGTATATGGAACTTCTGGCAAAAAATAATTAGAATCAGAATTTTGTTATGCCGATTCTTTTCATTGAGGCTTTTATTATTGCGTTTACATTCGGGACTGTTGCTTTTCTGACTTCTTCTTCAAAGCCGTGCGGGTTTCTTCTCATCATTTTTCTTATGATTTCTTTTACGTCAACGCCGCCTGCTTTTAATTCCCTTTCGAACTTGATGACTGCCTGCCTTTCCCTTGTTAGCGCGTCAACCCTGTCGGGATAAGCCTGCCTCTGGCTTACAAGCAGCCTGTAGGCTGTTTCAGACAAAAGAATTCCGTTTGCAAAAGTGTTTCCTACTTTTACTCCGCGGCAGATATTGTCTCCCAATGCGAGAATTTTTTTTTCAAGAGTCCAGTTGGGATAATTTTTCAGTGTCCAGGATTCTCCTGTTCCGACTAGTCTTGCAACTGCGGGTGCTCCCCTTCTTGCCCAGGTAACCTGTGCCTGCAAATCCTGGTCGGGAAAATCCCTTCTTGAATCGTGCGCAAGGCAGATTTGTTTTACTAATCCTACATCAACAAGGACTCCTCTTACTCTTCCCCTTGCCCGTAATTGCCTATTCAATGTATTTGCAATTGTAACTCCAAAATTTGCAACAATCCCGCTGTGAACTTTAACAGGTTTATATCCCGGGCTTCTTTTGCCTATTTCGTGCAATTCTCTTTTTATGCGCTTTGTTGTTCCGCCAAGCTTTCCCCTTCCGCCCTTTCCCAAGGCCTCAAGCCTTCGTTGGGACTGGTAAATCTCCCCGACAACAGATTTCGGCTTGAATTGTTTTCTTGCTGCCATTAAATCACTGCTAATATTGTAAACGCTTGTTCTATATACAGATTTCTCTTTTCAAAATATTTCGCCTTTTATTCCGTTGAAGATTTCACAATTATATCATTTGCCAAAAGCAGCAGCGTGCCGTAATTTGATTCGAATCTTTTCAAAAAAGCCTTTGCTGCTTTTAAATTTCCGCCAAAAGTTGGCAGCAGATTTTCTTCCTCTTGTTTTGTAAATCTGACATCAGTGTGTTCTCTGACTGCTCTGTTTGTGGCAGTTGTAACAGTTTCAAAGATTGTCTGCCCTTTTCTTTTGGTTGCAACAGCTGACAAAGCATGCGTTACGGCAATTCTTACAATAATTGGATTGCAGATTTCCTGTACTGATGCCCATTTTGCCTGCCTTGCCAATGCAACTATTTGCGGCATTTTTGGTGCAAGCGCACGCGTCAAAACAGTCCTGTGAGTGCTTGGCAAGGGCCCAACTTTGCCCAAGAATTCCCTCTTAAGCGAGCGCCTGGCGCGCTGCCTTCCCCGTCCGCTAGGCTTTTCCGCAGGCATTCTTTCACAAGCTGTTGAATTGAACTGCTTATTTTACTGTTACATAAAACTTTTTTTTCCTTCTGTCCGCGCCTTTTCTTCTATTACTATTTCTTTGATCAGGGCTTGCGTAACCGCGGCGTTGATAGCCATATTCTGCGGGTTCTGCAGGTTCGCTGCCAGACATTCCATGGTCTCCTCCTGGTCTAATTAGAACCTCTCTTGTTTGCATTACTCTTCTGTCCGCGCCACTTCTTCTTTCCTTCCCGCTGCGTCTATCGGGAAGAACTTTAATTTTTTGTCTTCTTAGTCTTCTTGGCATTATTAAACCTCCAAAAATTATGATTGTATTGGTGTTGAAGTTGTTTATATTTTTTCCTGCCCCCCCCCCAAGCCCGTTATGTATAAAATATAGCCTTTTTTTCTATTTTTTAGTTGCAGGTTTATGGTTTTTTTTATTGTTTAATCTTTTAAAATATTTTTGCCTTTCTTTTTTTTCTTTCGCGCGAGATTTCTTTCATGTTTTTTGCATTGTTCCAGTACGCCTTTAAAATCCAGATTGGCTTTCCCGCCCTGAGCGCATTTACAAAAATCAGTCCAAGCCCCGGAACATGCCTCAGGATTTCAGGCAGAGTCAGATTGTAAAGCATTGCCTTCAGCCTGTTAGTGTTCATTAAAATGAACTGCTTTTCCCTTCCTGTCTGCATTGTAGTGTCATGGCTTCCATAATGAATGATAATGCTTGAATCAGTTTCAATAATTTTGAAGCCTGCATTGCGCGCGCGATAGCACCAATCTGTTTCCTCCCCGTAAATCGGGGAAAAATGTTCCGCGTCAAGCACTCCGATTTTTTCAACTGCCTGCCTGCGCATTAACATTGCGCCTCCGCACACAGTCATTCTCTCCCTGTCAGGAAGAATCTTGTAGTTGTGCGCTTCCCACATTGGAAAATCAATTATTTTTGCCCCGATTGCAGCTGCATTCGGATATTTTTCCGCTGCATTTAACAAATTTTCAAGCCAGTTTTCAGTAACCTCAGTATCATTGTTGAGCATGAAAAAAAATTCTCCATCCGCAATTTCAAATCCCTGGTTATTTCCCTTGCTGAAACCTAAATTTTCAGGATTTAAAATCAGTTTCTGCAGGAAACCATTTTTTTTCATTTCCTGCAGCATCTGAACGCTTCCGTCTTTGCTGCCGTTGTCAATTACAATTACTTCAAAAAGCTTTGAAGGAGAAAAGCGCTTTATTGACTCTAAGCACTTGCGGATAAACTCTTTGCCGTTCCAGTTTAGTACAATGATTGAAACAAAGCGCTTTTTCAATTTTCTCACTATAATTGTGTTTGCCTGCATAAGAATAAGAACCTAATTTTTCCATTCTTTATAAGGTGTGAATTTGAAGATAACATTGCTGAATGCTTTTTCGGAATCAAAGCGCCTCTATAACAAGGACGTAATGGGCGGCTATGGTGAAAGCATCAGTATTGGAAACTCTCTGCGCGCAAAAATTTTGGAACATTTGAAAAGCAGCAGAGTGCGCCTGCCTCTTCTCTCTTTCGGGTATCTTGCCGCGATTTTTGAGGAAAAAGGGTTTGAAGTCGAATTTGCCACAAACAAAATTCCAGAAGATTCAGACCTTGTAATAATCCAGTCCTCTATTGTGGATTACAAAACTGAAACTTCTTTTGCGGAAAAAATAAAATCAGAAACAAATGCGCGCGTCGGTTTCATAGGCGCATTTGCGGGAGCAATGCCGAAAATTTTTCTGGAAAAATCGGATTTTGTTGTTTCCGGAGAGCCCGAAGAATTTGCTCTTTCTTTGAAGGAAAATTCAAAGCCGCGCGGGCTGATTAAAAGCAGCCCAATAAAAAATCTTGACACTCTGCCTTTTCCCGCATGGAAATTTTTTCCTACAAAGGAATTTTCATATTATCCTGTTATAAAAAACAAGCCTTTCCTTCCAATGCTTTCAAGCAGAGGCTGCAGTTTCCAGTGCAATTACTGCCCCTACAGGGCTTTTTACGGAAACTCGCGCATGAGAAGCGTTGAAAATACGCTTGAGGAAATAAAGCGCAATGTTTCAGAATTTGGAATGAAGGGAATGCTTTTCCGTGATCCCTTGTTTACAGTGGACAAAAAGCGCTCTGCGGGAATTGCAGAGGGAATAATAAAAAACAATCTTGATTTTGAATGGGCATGCGAAACAAGAATTGACTGCCTGGACAAGGAACTGCTTGAAAAGCTTTATTCCGCGGGGTTGCGTTCTATAAATGTGGGCATTGAATCTTCAGATCCAAAAATTCTTGCAAGCGCCTCTCGAAAGCCTGTTGAAATAAGGCACCAGGAAGAAATTCTTTCCCATTGTGAAAAGCTCGGAATAAAGGTTTCCGCGTTTTACATTCTAGGCCTGCCCGACGATACTCTCGAAAGCGTGAACAATACGATTGAATACGCAAAAAAAATCAATTCCCACATTGCCCAGTTTTTCATCTGCACTCCTTTTCCGGGAACTGAATTTTTCGAGCAGACAAAAAGCAGGATTTTTGAAAAGGATTTTGAAAAATTCGATTCCTTCACTCCTGTTTTCACGCACAAGAATCTTTCAACCGAACAGCTTTTGCATCTGAAGGAAAAGGCGTTTCAGGAGTATTATTTCCGCCCTAGCTATATTGCAAAGTTTTTCCTGCGCAATTTTTTCTGGAGATAATTTTTATGAAGATTCTGCTTGTAAAACTGAACCAGGAAGCCGATGAAATAATTCCTCCTATCGGGCTTGGATATCTTGCGAATGCAGTGAGAAAAAATCACAGTGTGCGTGTTCTCGACTGCCTCAAGGAAAAGATTTCCCTTGCAAAACTGCTCGATTTTCTGCAGGAAAAAAAGCCCGGCCTTGTAGGAATTCTTTTTTTTACAATGAACTATTACCAGGTGAAGGAGACAGCGTTTGCAATAAGAAAAAGATTCCCCTCAATGAAAATAATAGTGGGAGGCCCGCATCCTTCCGCGCTTCCGAAAGAAACCCTGAAAGAGATTCCTGAAATTGATTTTGCCTTTGCGGGAGAGGCTGAAATAGGCTTTCCAATGCTTGCCGATGCCCTTGAAAAAAAAAATCCGAGTTCAAGCTCTCTTGAAAAAATTCCCTCGCTTGTATGGAGAAAAAAAAATGGAGTGATTGTCAATCCCAACAAGGTAGTTGAAAATCTTGACGAGCTCGGCTTTCCCGCATGGGATTTGTTAAAGCCGGAAACATATCCGATGGCTCCGCATGGAAGCTTTTTCCGGCAGTTTCCAGTTGCGCCAATAATTATTACAAGGGGCTGCCCTTACGGCTGCACTTTCTGCGGGGGGCATCTTGTTTCAGGCAAAAGAATCCGCTCGCGCTCACTTGAAAGCGTAATGCAGGAAATCAGGCTTCTTGTGAAGGAGCACGGCATAAGGGAGATTCACATCGAGGATGACAATTTTACTTTCAAAAGAAAATTCGTAGAGGATTTCTGCAATGCGCTGCTAAAGGAAAAACTGGGGATTACCTGGGCATGCCCGAACGGAATGCGCCTCGACACTCTTGACAGGGAACTGATTTTTTTAATGAAAAAATCAGGCCTGCACACTGTTTCAGTTGGAATCGAATCCGGAAGCGAGAGAATTCTGAAGCTTGTGAAAAAAAGCCTGAACAAAAAGCAGATACGCGAAAAAGTGGAACTGATTGATTCCGCCGGGCTGAATGTAATAGGTTTTTTCATGCTTGGTTTTCCCACTGAAACAAGGAAGGAGATTGAGGAAACAATTGATTTTGCCTGTTCTCTTCCTTTGAAAAGAATTGCTTTTTCCTGCATGCAGCCTTTTCCCGGAACAGAGGTTTACAATTCCCTGCTTGAAAGCGGGGAGATTGAAAAAGTAAACTGGGAAACATGCTTTCTGTTCAAGGCAACGTATTCCCCCAAAGGGCTTTCAATAGAGGAACTCCAGAAGCTGAGAAAGCAGGGCCTGAGAAAATTTTATTTCCGCCCAAAAATAATTTTTTCAATGCTCGGTGAGATAAACAGCCCGAAACAGGTTTTTTTCGTTGCAAAAAGGGCAGTGCACTGGCTTTTCCGCACATGAAAAAAAAATTCAGTCCGAAAACCTGTATTTCAAAAGTGTTTTCAATGCGATAATCCCGTCTGAAATTTTTATTTTTTTTCCCTCTTCAAATGTCCTTGCATTGTAGGTTATGGGAACTTCAAGTATTTTATATTTTCTTTTCAGTATTTTTGCAGTTATTTCAGGCTCGAAATCGAATTTGTTGGAACTGATTTTCATTCCCTCAATTACGCTTCTCCTGAATGCCTTGTAGCATGTCTCCATGTCGGAAATATTGTGGAAGAAAAGCACTGCAGTGGCAAAAGACAGCAGCTTGTTGCCGAAATAATGGCTCCATATCTGCCTGCCGATTATTTTTCCTTTGAACCTCGAGCCGAAAACAACGTCGGCTTTTCCATCCAGAATGGGCGCTATTACCTTTGGAATTTCTTCGGGGTTGTATTCAAGGTCTGCGTCCTGCACAATAATAATCGTGCCCTTTGCCTTTTCAAGCCCGATTTTTACAGCTGAGCCCTTTCCCGAGTTTTTTTTGCCGAAAACAGAAACATTCCTGTTTTTTTTTGCGAATTCCCTTGCTTTTTCAAGGCTGCTGTCAGTGCTGCCATCATCAACTATAATTATTTCTGTTTCAACTGAAAACTTTATTTTCCTGATTTTTTCAAGCAGCAGGCTTATTGTTTTTTCCTCGTTGAAGAGAGGAATTATTATTGATAATTTTTCCATAAAAAACACTTTTTTTTATTTTTTCAACAGCCCTGTTTCTGAAATCGGGATTATTTCTACTTCTATGGATGGATATGATTTTATTTTCATTACAAATGTTTTGCTTTCGTCTTCCATGTATTTTGAAAAATCTTCCTTTATGCTCGCAAGCTTCCTGTCGCCGAAAAACTCAGTGAAAAACATTCCCGTGTAAGGGGTTTCCTTGAATGCAGGAGAGAGCGATGAAACGTTTTCATCAACGATTATAAGCGCGCCTTCCGGTGTTTCAGAATAGATTTTTTTGAAAACCGCAAAGTCATGGTCCTGCTTCTGCTTGTGCTCGAACATTGCAAAAGCGCTCGCGGCGAGCAGAACTACAAAAACAACTGCAACTATTTTTTTCATGTGCTTCTCCAAAGAAAATCTTTTCAGGAGCCCATTGAGGCATTCGGAATATGCGATTAGCATCAGCGGAATTATCGGGACAAACTTGTCAATGCCTATTGCAAGGTCCTCTATCCTGAATCTGGGATAGAAAAAGAAATAACTGCTCCAGAACAGGAGGAAAAAAACGCTTGCCATTATTGCGGGATTGCGCAGCCTGTTTTTTGCGAAAAAAACAGAGAAAAGCATGAGCGGGAAAACAACTGACAGCAGCAGGGCATAATATCCCGCCTTGAGCCAGAAATCCTGGAATGAAAACTGCGCGACTCCGAGAATCGAGTATGCTGTTGCAAGCGGGCCTCCGTACAAAAAATTATTGTAAATCATTGCAAGAACTGCGCTTGGAACAGCCCCGAGCAGAAAAACCAGCGCGTTTTTCGGCTTTTTTTCAAGCAGAAAAGCAATGAAGAAGGCAGGCACGACAAGAAGATTTGTATATCTTGCGAGAACTGACAGCCCCAAAAAAAGTCCCGACAGGAAGGGGCTTTTTTTTTCCGCTCCAAGGAAAAAATATGCCGCAAGCAGAATGCATGTTGCGGACAAAAGCTCTGCCTCAAGTGTTGTTGAGAGCAGCGCCATTGATGGAAAAAACAGGTACAGAAGGCTGAATACAACGGGCAGGCCGAGCTTTTTCAGTATTTTGTAAAAAATAAGCAGATTCAAAAGATGCAGAAGCAATCCCGAAAGAAAGCTGAACTGCCAGCCCGCAAGCGCAAAAGGCATTATTGCAATAGACTGCAGCGGAGGATACATGCTTACATAATCTGTTCCGTTGAAAACATATCCGTAGGAATAAAGCGGATTGCCTATTTTCATTTTTCCCGCAGGTAGAAGGTATGCGTTCCGCAGATACGTCTGTTCATCTGTATAATGGTAAAAATTCGGATACAATAAAAAGAAAACAAGCGCAAACGCAATTGCCCCAAGAATTACGATTCTTTTGTCGTTTGAAATCCCGTTCATCCGCTCTTCTCCAGAAATTTTTTTATTTCATCCACAAGGCCCTGCCTGTTAGAGGCAATCTTCGGCGAAAATTTTTTTGTTTCAAGAATCCTTTTTCCGAGCTCTTTTGTTTCGAGCGCTGCGAGCGCCTTTCCCTGCCCTGCGAGCGCCTCTGCAAGGTCGAGCTGGTGGTCGTTTGTGTGCTCGCCGAATTTTTTCAGCCTCGGCACAATTACCAGCTTTTTGTTTTTCCGCAGTGCGCTTATTATTGTGCCCGCGCCCCCGTGCGAAACAACCACATCGGCCCACGAGATTTTTTCCTCGAACTCTTTTTCCGCCAGAAACTTTTTGAAAGCGCAGTTCTTCGGCGCGTAATCGGAATTGCCCGTCTGCGCAAATGCTTCCGCGCTTATTTTTTTGCTTTCAAGAAGCGAATCAATTTCCATCAGAAGCCTGTTGAACTGCTGTGAATGGGTTCCCACGCTTACAAAGATTTTCATCAGAACACGCTTCCCGCAAATTTTGCCTTTGGAAAAAATTTAAGGTTTTCCTTCCACTGCACGAGAAACAAATCCGAAATTTTGTACATTATCCTGCCTGAAACGCTCGGCTCCTTTATCCTGCAGAAGCTTTCAATGAAAACAATTTTTTTGCCGAAAAGCTTTGCAATCATGCAGAAAGGAATTGCGGTGTCAGCGCCCGTGCTTATTACAATATCCGGCTTTTCGCGCAGGAAAATTTTCATGCTTTGGAAAAAATTTTTTGCAAGTTTCAAAGGGTCCCTGCGCGGGCATTCCGCGAAAAAAACATTTTCTTTTTTTGCGAGTTCTATTGCGTTTCCCCTGTAATCCGAAACAAAGAAATGCGTTTTTCCCTTCCAGGCCTCTTCAAGCTGCAGAAGCTCTGTCAAATGGCCTCCCGCAGAGCATGCGAGGCAGATTTTCATCCAACACACCCTAAAATTTGTTTCTGAAAAATGTTGACGGAAATTTTCATGCCTAAAAGCCCTAATAGTTTATCTGCAGGAAAAATATTGCAAAGACAACAATGCTTACGATTATCTGCAGTGCGAGAATCCTAATAACCACCTGTTTCTCGGTGAAGCTTCCGAGATTCATTATCACATGCGTCAAAGAGCCGCTTTTTTTAAAAGGCGCCTTTAACGTGCTGTTTTTCTGCGGGATTCCGAAGCTTTCAACCTGCATTTTATAGCGCATTTTCAAAAGCAATTCGACAAAATACATTGCCATAAGCAGAACGCCGATTTTTTCCATGTTTCCAAGGATTACTATTGTCGCTATTCCCGCGCCGATCATAAGTGTCAGGCTGTCGCCGCCGAAAACCTTTGCAGGAAACCAGTTAAACCGCAGAAAAGCAATCAATGAGCCGAGCATTGCAGCTGCAATTAAAACAGACTCTATTTGGGAATACAAAAAAGAAATTACCATCAAAGTAAAAGTTATTATTATTCCCAAGCCTGCTTCAAGTCCGTTAAGGCCAGCAAGCATGTTTGTTGCATTGCTTGCCCCTGTAACTCCAACAGGGACAATGAAAAGCGAGTAAATCACTCCGAAGGAAACAAATCCAAAGAAGGGCAGCAGGTATTCTCCCGGAACTAATCCGAAAAACGGAATTTTTATTGCGGGATTCCCGATTTTTATTGCCATGAGCGGCAGTGCAGCAATTACGGGAATCAATGCATGCTGCCACTGCCTTATCCCGTCTTTCCATCCGATTAAATCATCAATCACTCCCAAAAAAGAAATCAGCATTATTGTCGCAAAGCCTGCAAGCAGGTATGTAAGGTTCAATTGGAACCAGTGCAGATAAGTTGAAAAAAAAATTGCAAGCATTATTGCAAAGGAAAAGCCGAGCCAGACAGGAATTCCCCCAAGCTCAGCAACCCTGGGCTTTTCAGGCTTGTTCAAATCCTTTCCTGTCATGCCTCTTTTTTTCATTCTCTGAATCCAGAGCGGCAGCACGAGGTTTGCAATAAAAAAAGCTGCTATCAGAACCAAAAAAATTCCAAGCGCGAACAGCACGGACTAGCCTCCAAAAAAGGACTTTTCAAAAATGCATTATGCTTTCTGCAATTCTTCCCGGATTGCTTCCTTGTTTATTTTGAAAATTTTTATTCCCTGCCCCGAATAGGACTGTTCAAAAAACTTCATTGCCTCTGCTTCGTTGAACCAAAGCCTTGCGGGAATGCTATTGTTTGTCGCTTCATTCATGACATAAAAAATATATGCGCTGCTGTCCCTGTACAGGAACAACGGGACTCTTTCCTGGTACAACTGGTTCGGCGTGCTCTGCCAGGTGCTTGGAATAGACTGCCATGTGCCTGCGGGAAAATTGTTTCCGCCGCAGGAAACAGTGCCGTCGGCTGAAACAGAACAGGGCTGTGCATACGAGGGCCCCATTCTGTAGGGCAGAATCCTCGGGTCTTCTGTATTTATCGTGTCAAAGGCGTATTCAGCCATTGAAACAGCGCTGCCGAAATCAGTTGCATCCAAAACAACATAATCGGATTTGTATCCTGCAACAAGTTCAAGCGCAGTGTTTAAATCAGGCGTAATTGCAAAAATCGCAAAATCCCTGTCTGATTCCTTTGACATGTTCCTGTTGTCGTTCAAAACAGCTCGTTCTCCCATAAAAGTAATCCAGTGTCCCTGGTTCCACCAGTTGAACATTTTTGCGTCAGCAGGTGTTGAAGTGCGCATCCATTCCAAGGCTGGCTTCCAGTCCGGCATTGAGTATTCTATATTCGGAATGTTTGTTTTTGTGAAAGTTATTCCCGCTGCAAGCCCGGTCAGCAGAATGAAAGCAAAGCACGCAAAAACAATCTTTGTTTCAAGCTTTGAGAGTTTTTTAATGTAAAAAAACAGTTCTTCGGCAACAATTCCTGCAGCTGGCGCAATGGACAGCCCGAAAACAAAGGTAAATTTCAGCTTGTACCATGCCATTACAAGCGTAACCAGAATCCATACAAACAGCAGCAGTGAAAAATAATCCTTTTTTTCGCGCCAAATTCTTAAAGGCAGGAGAATAAGCGCAAGCACTGGCAGTATTATCAGTGCATTGTACTTGCCGGCAAAAAACTGGTGCCCTGTGTTTTCTTCGCCCACGCTCGCGCCGAGCACTCCGGAAACCTCAAAAATCCTGTCCTTTGTCACGAAAAGCATTGCAGTCATGAGAAGAACCCCGAACAGTATCATCACCAAAAAAAGCGAGGAGAACTTTGCATAGCGCTCTGTTTTTTCCGCATTGCCCTTTGAGGAAAAAACCAGGTAAAAAAAGGCGAAAAGAACAGCGACAGCCCCTATTATCAAAGGCCACAACAGCACGCCCAGAGCCTGGTCTGCATAGCTGAAAGAACGCATAATCCAGTCCATTCCGAGCGGCAATCCGATCAAATAGAAAATAACCATTATTGCGGCAAAAGCGCCGGCAAAAACAATTGTTTCTTTTTTTGTTTTAATCCAGCCAATGCGCAGCAATGCCAAAACAAAGAAAGGGATTATTATAATGGGAATCAAAAGGAACATTCCCCAGCTCCAGATCATTGTCCCGAAAAAAATTCCCGACAGCAGTACATTCAAAGCCATTTTTTTGTCAAAAGAGCTGCTTTTCATTGCGCGCACAAAAAAAATCAGGCCCAGGACAAACCACAAAAAGCCAAGGCAGTCGTCCTCAAAAAATCCCGACATTGTCCTGTAAACAAATGCCGGGGAAACTGCGGCAATGAATGCCATTGCATAGCCAGCTTTTTTGCTGTAAATCTCTTTTCCCAAAAAAAACATTGCGCCTGAAATCAGTGCGCCGTAAAAAGCCGGCAGGAATTTTACAAGCAAAATTACATTCGCCTTGCTGTAAGCAGCGCCCAAAAAAAGAATCTTGTAAATAAAAGCGCTCAAATACCAGAAAACATAAGTAACCGGCATTCCGACCTGCGTGAAATAATATGCAAGCGGGTCAACTGCAGGCACGCTTCCCGTCTGCAGGACATATCCTATTATGCGCGCGTGCAGGTATGAATCAAACTCGAAAAACAATTCGTAGCGCATGAGGTGCGCCCTTATTGCAAACGCAAGCAGTGTAACCAGAAAAACAATCAGCCACTGCCTTTTGTCAAACTTTGCAAAAAAACTTTGCACGCTTGGAAGGTTCATACCAAAGAATAGTAAAACAATAATTTTAAAATAGAAGCATTAATACTCTTTTGATTAGTACAAAAATATTATTTTCATGGCATTGCCGAAAACAGGGAGTGTTTTTTTGATAATAAAAATTTTTTGGCAATTCGGCTGCTCAAAATGCCCGAAAGCCAAGTTTCTCGGCAGGCAGCTTGAACAAAAAGGCTACAAAGTGGAATACATCAACGCTTCCGAGCATCCGGAAGAAGCCGCAAAATTCATGCTGATGGCAACACCTGCAATAGTTATTTTTGAAAACAACAAGGCAAAAAAAACCTGGTCAGGGGTTTCTCCGAGCCTTGAAGAAATAGAAAAAAGCCTTTAAAAATTCCAAAATGAAGAACATGAACGCAGCGCTATTGAAGCAGTACAATGCAAAAAAATTCACGATAAAGCAGAGGCTGTTCGAATTCAAGGAAAAATGGCATAAAAGCGATGAAGAGGTTTTTGCGGAACTCGCCTTCTGCCTCTGCACTCCCCAGAGCAAGGCAAAATCCTGCGATTCTGCAGTTTCCCTTCTTGTAAAAAACAGAATGCTCTTCAGCGGAAGCGCAAATGAAATCTCAAAAATCCTTGCAAAAAAAGTCCGTTTCCACAACAACAAGGCGCGTTACATTTCCGAAGCTCGGAAAAAACTGCTTCCCGGCCTGAAGGAAAAGCTGCTTGCGCAGGATGTTTATTTTGACATTCCAAAGGCGCGCTCCTGGCTTGTAAAAAACATCAAGGGGCTTGGCCTTAAAGAGGCGTCGCATTTTTTGCGCAACATAGGCTTTTTTGAGGAAATTGCAATTCTTGACAGGCATATACTGAAAAACCTGAAAAAATACCGTGCAATAAAAAGCGTTCCAAAAAATCTTTCAAGCAAAAAATATTTTGAAATCGAGAATCAGATGAAAAAATTTTCCGAAAAAATAAAAATTCCAATGCACGAGCTTGATTTGTTGTTCTGGTCTGAGGAAACAGGCGAAATTTTCCGCTAGGGCTGCCTTGCAAGCTCTTCCTTGAGCTTTTCTATTGCGGGAACAGCGTTCGGGTTTTTTTTGTTCAGCAGTGCAAGGAAATAGGAAGCCATTGAAAACAGGAAAACTCCGTAAAAATTTTCTTCTATTTCATTCCCTCCCTGCAGGATTATTTCCTGCTGGGGAATATTCTTGAAAGTTTTTTTTACGAATTCAAAGCGCTTTTTCATCTGCACTGATTCGTTTTTGCCGCGCAGAAAAACAAGGCAGGAATTTTTCGGCCAGAATTCCGAGTTTATTTCATTGTGGTTCATTTCCGGAAACTCGTGATGCATTGCAAGGACTTTTGCGTTTTCATTGAGCTCGCACCTGAACCTGTATGCTATTGCCTCAAGCCTGCTTTCCGCATAAATAACAGGGAATTTTCCCTCAAGCTTTAGCGCGATTTTCTGCGCCTCTGCCTGAATTTTTGATTTCTGCTTTTCCAGGAAATCAGCGCAGTTCTTCAGTTCTGTTTCCTTGTTTTTTATGAAATTCCTCTTGCTCAGCATGAAAAGAATGGGAACAATCAGAAATGCCTGCGCCATTCGTGGCTGGGGAGCCTTTGGAACTGTAATTTTTTTTTCAACGAGCTGGGAAATTTTTCCGCCGCTTGTTATTGCAACAAGGACAGCGCTTTTTTTCTTTGCCTCTTCCGCGCATGCAATTGTTTCTTCAGTGTTTCCCGAATAGCTTACTGCCACTACAAGAGTTTTTTCGTCCACGAATTCAGGCAGTGAATAATCGGAAACAAGTTCTATCGGAACCTTTATTTCTTTTTCAACAAGTTTTTTTACTATCCTTCCACCTATTCCGCTTCCGCCCATTCCGCAGAAAACAATTTTCTGGATTTCCGCCCTTATTTCTATTGGAAAAGAATCCGCAATCCGCACTATCTGCCTTATCTGATCCGGAAAAAACCAGATAAAATCGAATACTCTCTGCCTGTCAAAGCTTTTCTGCAATTCCTGCCATTTCAATCAGAACACCTATGAAAAATAACCTGCTTCAAAATAAAAGGCTTTGGTTCAAAACTTATTCTTCCTCTTCAATCCCCATTTCATTTGCAAGCTTTGCATTGAGCAGTTTAAGCGTGCGCAGGATGTTTTCCGGAACTGGGCTTATTGTAATGGGTTCTGCATTC
Source organism: archaeon (assembly GCA_035290965.1). Lineage (GTDB taxonomy): Archaea > Iainarchaeota > Iainarchaeia > Iainarchaeales > JAGVNX01. The sequence goes on from DATDTD010000058.1 coordinate 28,040, forward strand.
ACAAAAAACTTTTTCCCCTGTTCGTTGATGAAAGAAATAATTTTTACAATTCTACTTCCGCCCGACAAAATAGTGCTCGGGCTGGCAGTGACTGGCACACTAATCTGCGCTCCCTGCACTGTAAAATCTTCTACTGTCGCCTCGCATTCTTCTTCGGGCGGTATTGGGGGAAGCGGTTCAGGCTCAGTGCATGTCCGGATTTCTATCTTTTTCATATCCTGATCATAGGGATAACCTTCAGGCACTATCCAGAACGCTTCAACAGCTTCTGAAATATTTTCAGACTTGATTAAAATGTTTCCCATCTGCGCCCTGAAAACAGGCTCTGCAGGCGCTGTAGTCGGAGTTTGTGCGCTGCTTTTGTAAGTAAGCGTTGTTGTTCCGCTTGCTTTCAAAGCAGTGCGTTCTATTGAGAATACTTCTGCTGTGAGTTCCGCAGTTGCGTCTTCGGTTGTAAGAAAACTGTATTTCATTAAAGTTCCGTTCCAAAAAGCAGTGTCTTGGCTGTCGATTATTTCCTTTTCCGCAGTATTTTCCTTTTCAAGCTTGAAGCAGTGCTCCTGCACGCTCGGAGGTATTTGGTTTTTTGGGGCTACTTCCCTGTTATTCCACTGGAAAATAATCTGCCTGTTTAATTTTATTACGGGATAAAAAAAAGTGTCTTTCCACCAGTTTGTTCCGAGGCTTTTCCAGGAATAGCAGAAATATAGCGGAAAATCCTTTTCCGAATAATAATTTCCGAGTTCGTTGCCGCCTGCTATTAAAATCCGTGTCTGCAGCTCCGAAACTTCGGGAGCAGAAGTGCCGTTGCCCAGATCAACCGTGGTTGTTACCTGTGCCTGTGCAAAAACAGCGGCGCAGAGCAGGGCTGCAGCGAGCGGGATTAACAAATTTTTTTTCTGCATTTTTTTTCACTTTCAGGTTTCTTTTAGTGCAACAACCAGGGGTTTTTCCTTTAAAGTTTCCAGGTCATTCTGGTTCAGGGTTATCCGCGTTGTTATGCCTTCTCCCGTAAAACCATTGATCTTTGAGGATATAATTATTTGCCTGGTTTGGCCTGCAGGGACTATTCCCACATTCGGAATCTTCAGGATACTGCCCTGGATTATGGGAACTGTTTTTTTTCCATCAACAGTAACCTGCATGTTTTCAATCATTGCCTGCAGAGCTGTTTTTCCCGGATTTTTTTCCTGTATCTTCTGCGCAAGCGCGGAATCAAAGTTTATTGCCACAAACAAGTCCTTCTGCGTAGGCGTTGCTGCAGTCGCAGTTCCGCCTACTCCGAATATTTTTTCTGTTTCCCCCAAAGTAGTGTTTTTTGCCCATATCATTCCCACTATGATGACTTCTTCCGCAGTGTCTTTCTTCTCTTTCAGATACAAATTGTAAATGCTTGCAAAACCGCTCCAGTTGTTCTCTGTTTTTTTCTGCACATATTTTGTGCTTTCAGAACTTTCAACAATTACACAATCAGATTTTTTCAAGTTTCTGGGATCGTCGCCTTTTTCGGAATCGTGCCATTCCGGCTGCCCCTGGAAAAGTACAATGTAGTCCCCGCCAAGTGAAGCAGGCCCGATTGTTATTCTTTCATAATTGTCGCCGTACTGCCATTTTTCAAGCGCGCTCCAGTCATAACAGATTTTTATCGGAAAATCGCTTTCTGAAATCTGCTGCGTTATTTCAATGCCTGTTTTTGAAAAAACACTCATTTTGAGTTCAAAAGGCCTGTACAAATTTTTTGTTTTTTCAATTACTGCATTGCCCTGCGCGTCAAAAACCGCAAACTTAAACTGCATTGCCATTGCATCCGGATTGATTGAATATGTTTTAAGGATTCCTTTCCTGTCTGAAAATCCTGTTTCCGCAATAGAACTGTTCTGAGTCTGGATTTCAGAGCTGTTCTGCATTGGAATCGAAGAAACATCGCCGCCCTTGTGCCCGCCTGCTCCGCCCAACGCAGGATTCTGGGTGTCGGCAACAAAAATTTCCTGCCACTCCCCGTTATCATTTCTCACAAGGATTTTTTCGTAGTATCCCGACTGCCATTTGAAATCATCGGGAACAGAATAAGAAACCCTTATGGGAAAATCCTCTGCGCTTGGAATTTTTTCAAGCGTCATTGTCTGTGCGCCGTCGATTGTTATCTGGGCTTCGCTGAAAAATGGAGTGTCTGATGAAGTTATTGCAAAGCTTGGTTTTTGCCCTGCGCATCCAGCAAGAATGAACAGTGCAAAAATAATTCCGCAGAACAAAAGTTTTTTCATTTTCATTGTGAAACCTCTTCCGCAGTGAACTGCCCGCTTGAAATTTCGTAATCCGGAATCCTTATTTCAAATGAATATTGTTTTCCCTTTTCAATATTCGGAATCCTTAAAATCCATCCTTCAAGCGCAATTCCCTGCGCTGTTTTGAAGCTTCCCTGTTTTACCTGGATTTCTGCCTGTGCAGCAAGCTGTTTTTTTTCCGCATCGTTATATTCGAATACAAAAAAGTTTTCCCTGATTGCAGTTATTTTTTCCTGTTCTGTTGTTCCAACTCCAGTGCCTATCATTGAAAGCTGGTTTTTTGAAAACCCAAGCTCGTAGAATCCTTTCTGGCCTGTAATTCCGAATCCGTATCCCGAAAGAAACCCTGTAAAATACAGCCCTATGGCTGCAAGAACAATTACAATAACCGTTGCTGCCGCAATTGTTTTCTTTGCCATTGCCAATCAGGATAAAAGTAGTCTCTGGCAATTAATAATACTTGCGCTGGTGAAAGAAAAGAAGAAGGAAAAAAAAGAAATAAGCAAAAAATGATTAGCAGCGCCCGGCGGGCTGCAAGAGAAATCTCACTGCCGCACCAATTCCCTGCAGGTCTTAACTTCTGGGTTCGAATGAGTCCAGGTGTTTCCCCTGCGGTATGGCCGCTAATCAGTAATACTTGGATTTGCAGGGTTTTAAAAAGCTTATGCTGGGGTGCAGGTGCACTTTTTTGGAGTCCAGGTGCACTTCAAACCAAGCCCGTAACCTTGGCTGTTTTGCGTGCTCAGGGTAGCGCAAACCATTTTTTGCTTTGTGCTGAAATCTAAGGCAGTCAGATAAGTTAGAATCAGCTGCTTGAACTGCGTTAATTCCTGCTGCAGTGAATAAACAGTTGTTTGCACGAGCCCGAAACTGTCTGAAAGTGAATTTATTGACTGCTGCATTGTTGCCTGCCCTGCCTGCAAATCAGAAACAGTGCTTGACAAAGAATTAATCATATTTTGCTGTTCTGAATTTTGTGCAACCAAAGAATCGATTGAAGCCTGTTGTGTGGAATTCTGCTGAATCAAATCCTGCCCCTGCTGTTCCAAAGCGCTGACTCTTTCCTCCAAAGTTGCTGGGCAAGGCGCACAATCTTGCCGGCAAGTATCGCAATTTTCTCCAGCCTCGCAAACAGAATTGCCGCAGGTATATTGGGTGAACCCGTATGTCACATCATCAAAATATGTAATGGCAGAACTATCATTGAATGGTGCTCCCAAGTAAACCAGGCTTCCAGGATTCACGTTGCCTGTAAGCACACCAGTTTTTTCTTCCAAAAGATTTTCGCTTGCATCATATAAATAATAGTCAACAGTAGGCGAGTTTTTTGCATGCACTATTTTGTATTTATACCAAGTGTTTGGCAAAGGAATAGTTGTAAAAAGAACACCGTACGGACCGCCGTTGCCAGAGGCATAAAATCTACTTGATACTATCTTCATTGACCAAATATAATTGTTTACAGCATCCATTGCAGAGTAAAACATATTATTTGTTGAGCCTTGATTAGTAGTTCTGACCCATGTTTGGTAAGTATCGCCATAGGCTTCTCCAACAATATTAGTCTGCATTATTGCCGGAGGTCCTGCTGACGTCATTATTGCGTAAGAACCGTTTTTGACTGTATCAGATTGCATTGAAACATTGCCTAATATCGTCCAAGTTGGATTATTTGAATAATCTCCGTCTTCAAATGTGTCAATTAGCGGGGCTGCTTGTGCGATTCCAAATGCGAATATGAAAAAAAAGAAAAAGGAAAATTTCAGAAAGTTATTTTTCCATTTCATTTGGAATTACTTGCTTATCTTGGGCTTGAAACATAATTTAAATGTTTGCAGGGGCGTTTATTCTTCTTCCTCTGCCCTGCTTTTTTTTGTGCTTTTGCCCGCCTTGTTTACTTTTCTCACAAGCTTTGATGCAACGTTAAGGCCTTTTTTCAGAAGCGATTCTTTTTTCGCGCCCGCAACAATCATTTTTCCGTTCTTGAACAACAACAGGGTTATTTTCGGCTCAGCAATCCTCAGAATTGCGCCCGGAAACTGTTCGGGCTCGTATTCCACATTGTCAAGCTTTAACGCTGTCTGGAACAAATCAAGAGTCTGGTTTAAATTTGCTGTTGCGACAAGATTCACAACCTGATACTTTACGCGCTTCTGGATCTTGACGCTTTTCTGGACTCCGTGAATAAGCTTTGAGGCTTTTCTTATTCCCTGAGAAATCTGTTTCTCGGAACTTGCCCCTGAACAAATTACTTTTCCATTTTTGAAAAGCAGCATTGAAACCTTCGGCTCTTTTAATTTCAAAATCGCGCCCGGAAACTGTTCAGGCTCGTATTCAATGTTAGGGATTGCAACAGCAAGATTGTACAAATCAAGAGTTGCATCCAAAGAAGAAGAAGCGACTAAATTTACTATCTGATACTTCATAAAGGCACCCCAAAAACCCGGCAATGCGGGTATTTAAACTATTTAAACTCCGAAGGGTTTAAAAAGCTTTAAAAAGGCATGCGAAGCGCTCGTAAAAGCATTTGCTTTTGCAAAAAGTCTTGTGAAAAGAAGCTTCGCAAAAGCTTTTTTGGAAAAAAGCTCCGGGAAGCCGAAAGCACGCTTTTGCTCGGGTATTTAAAGTTTTCTAATTAAATATTTTGTAATTATAAGGCTTAGAGGAGATTTTTATGGCGAATAAAAAGGCAAGGGGAAAAAGGGCAAAGACGCGCTCAAAGCTTACGCGCAGATACGGCTCTTTGACTATCAACAAAATCCTGCCTGATTTTGAAACAGGGCAGACAGTCCAGATAGTCATAGATTCCTCAGTGCATTCGGGAATTCCCTCGCACAGGTTTCAGGGATTAACCGGAAATATTTTCGGGAAACAGGGAAAGGTTTACAAGGTTGCGATAAAAAACGGCAACCAGCCCCTTGAGATTTTTGTGCATCCCGCGCATTTGAAGCCGATTAAAACAATTTTTTCAGAAAAAACTATTGAAAAGGTGGCTGCATGATTGGAGAAAAAATTCTGGCCCAGAAGCCAGTAGGGCTTAACCAGGTAAAGGATTTGCTCGAAGCTAGAAAGGGCGAAAAGGAGCTTTCCTATGAACAGGACATTTCCCTGAAGCACGCGAAAAAATTTGCAAAGCTTTCCGAAGACAAGGAAAAAAAGCTCCGCGAAGAGCTTGATACTCTGGGAATTTTTACCCAGGAAGAAACAGTGAAACTCATTGACTTATTGCCTGACAAAAAAGAACTCGTACAGCTCATTGTTCCAAGGCTCGAAAAAGACTCAGACAGGATACTGGAAATTCTTGGCAAGTATGCAAAAAAGAAATAAACTTTTTTTTTAAAGAGGTTGCTGCATGGCGGGCGAAGATTTTGCAATAGTTCTAGACTTTCTGCCAAAAGGAAGGCAGGCAAGCTTCAAGGCAGAGCCAGTAGCACAGGTAATAGGAACACAGTCCTTTACACTTCTTGAAGTTGTTCCCAAAGCGGGTGTTTCATTAAAAATCGGCGACAGGGTTTACGTTGGAAAAGAAACAAGGGAACAGATAGAATACATAAAGGACAGGATTTCCTACAAGGAATTGTCAAGCACTGCTGTTGCCGAGCTTGAAAAAACAATTGAAAAAATAGTCCTTGATGAAAAGCAGAAATACCTTGATTTTTTTAATAACTCAGGCCCGATTACAATCAAGAGGCACCAGCTCGAACTGCTTCCGGGGCTTGGAAAAAAGCACATGCTCGACATTCTTTCGGAAAGGCAGAAAAAGCCCTTTGAATCCCTTGAAGAGCTTGAACAGAGAATAAAGCTCATGCCCAACCCCGTAAAAACAATTGCAAAGCGCGTGATTGAAGAGCTTGAAAATTCAGATGAAAAGCATTTTTTGTTCTGCAGGCCGCCGGCACAGCCTCGCAGGGATTTCCAGCACGGATTCCAGCAGAGAAGGCAGTGGAACCCTTCACAGGAAAAAGGCTTTGAAGAATAAAAAAACGCGCCAAAAAAAGAAAAATTCCCCCTGAACATTGCTTTAAAAGGTTTTTTTTGCAACAAATAACATAATAATTGTTTTTTTGTAAAATTTTTTTTAATAAACGGGAGGAAATTTTCATGGCTGGTTTTGACATATTGTTCTGGGTTTTGGCCGGAATAGTCGGAATAGTAGTAATTGTGGCGCTCGCGCTGATTTTTTTGTACAACGCGTTTGTTTCACTGCAGAAGCGCGTTCAGAATGCCTGGGCGCAGATAGATGTGCAACTGAAGCGTAGGGCGGATTTGATTCCAAACCTGATTGAAACAGTGAAGGGATACGCGCGCTTTGAAAAAAGCGTTTTAACCCAGGTGACGCAGGCAAGGACAAGCATTCTCCAGGCAAAAAACCCGAGGGAGAGCGCAAAGGCAGACAACATGCTTTCTTCGGCACTGAAAACAATTTTTGCAGTGGCAGAAAACTATCCGCAGCTCAGGGCAAATGAAAATTTCCTGAAACTCCAGGAAGAATTCTCAACCACTGAAAACAAGATTGCATACGCAAGGCAGTTCTACAACGACACTGTAATGGAATACAACACTGCGATAGCGCAGTTTCCAGGCGTAATAGTAGCGGGAATGTTCGGTTTCTCGGCTCCAAAAGAATTCTTTGAAATAGAGGAAGCCGACAAAAAGCTGGTAAAAGCGGATTTTTCAGACATGAAATAAAAGCTGCGGATCCGCGCACTTTCTTTTTTTTATTTTTTCATTTTTATTTTCAATTACTGGAGAGTTGAAAAACAGGTGCTTTGAAAATGAGCTTTTACAATGAAATTGCCGCAAACCAGAGAATGACTCTTTTCCTGTTCGCAATCTTCTTTGCTTTGCTGTTTGTTCTCGGGTATGTTGTTTCCTTTATCCTTTCAGACTTTATTTTTGTCCCAATCTTCGGAATAATCGCAATAGTTTACATTCTCATTTCCTATTACAACAGCGACAAAATTGTTACTGCAATAAGCGGCGCAAAGCCCGCGGATGAAAAAAAATTCGAAAAGCTCCACAATATTGTGGAGGAAATGTCAATTGCTTCAGGAATGCCGAAGCCGCGCGTTTATGTCATTGACGACACTGCAATCAATGCCTTTGCAACTGGCAGGAATCCAAAGCATTCTGTAATCTGCGTTACTACAGGGGCGGTTTCAAGGCTTAGCCGCGAACAGTTAACTGGAGTTGTCGCGCATGAAATGTCGCACATTCGAAATTCTGACATAAAGGTAATGGCAATGGCGGCAATTCTTGTAGGATTGGCAGTCCTCATAAGCGACCTTCTGATAAGAATGTTTTTTTTCGGGGGGCTGCGCGGAAATTCAAACGACAGCAAGGGCGGAATAATAATTATTATCGCAATTGTTGTTGGAATTATTCTTGCAATTTTAACCCCGATTATTGCGCAGCTCATTAATTTTGCAATCAGCAGGAAGCGCGAATATCTCGCGGATGCAAGCGGAGCGCAATTAACAAGATATCCCGAAGGGCTTGCATCAGCGCTTGAAGCCATTTCAAAGGACAAGGAAATCCTTGAAGCAGCGAACAAGGCAACCGCGCATTTGTACATTGCAAACCCATTGAAAGGACAGAAGCTCTGGTTCATTGGGCTGTTTGACACGCATCCCGACATTAATAGTCGTATTAACCGGTTGAGAGCGATGTAATTAGTGGAAATGCACTGCCACAAATAATTTATTTTACAATTTATTTATTGATTCATGCCGACATTTACTTTGTTATCTTCCTGTTCAAAAAGGCCAAATAATTCTATTCAAGCCGTTGAAGCAGAGCTTATTCAATATCTCCAGATGCAAGCAAAGAAAGGGCATTTTCCTTCCAGGCGCGAGTTACAACAACAATTTCATTTACATTTTGACAAAAGCTACGGCGGGATAGCCGGGATTTATCAAAAAGCCGGCTTAGAATATAAATCGCATATTAATCAGGCCATCAAGTATGAAAAGGCACAATTGTTCACGGAATTCGCTTTGAGCTTTTTGCCAAGTCTCTCTCTTAAGCCGATTGAAGTTAGAGGAGTTCACGACCGCGGTGTTGACCTCGTTGCGCTTGATGAGAAAGGCAATCGCATAGGAATCGAATTGAAAGGATACTGCTGCTTTGAATCTGTAAAACAAAGAAACATTGAGCAATTATTGCGATTTGTCACATCGGAAAAACTGGCTGCTTGTTATCTATTTACTACAACGGACAGAATTGGATCTGTTGCTTTGCAAAAGAAGGTAAGAATTTATTGTTATTCTGAACTTTCTGAGTTAGCTAATGATATGCAAAGGCAATTGCTTCAAATAATTAGTTCAAAGTCTGTAAACCAAGATTCTGAAGATAAAAAGAAAAAGCGGGAAGAGATAATAGCGCATGCACAAGAATTGTCCAAACATGGGATTGAAGTAACCATTAAAAGATTAAATTGTGACTTGCATATTGCGTTTCGCAGTTATTTTTCGAATATTTTGGAATTCTATAAATTGTCTGGTTTGCCATTGCCGCGCTATTTGTGGGGCGGTCGCAGGGGAACTAGGCCAATGAATACTGATATTTTACATCAAATTTTGGAATATATTCTAGACAATGTGAAAATGGGGCGTTATCCTACGGGAGTAGAAATCGGAAAAAAATTTGGTGTTTCACACATTTGGAATATTATAAGCATGACTGAGTTATATGGCCTGCTTGATATTGCGCCTTATCAAAAAAGAAAAGAAAGGGATTGTGTTTCAAAACAATTGGTTCACTGTTCGCAGGAAAACGATTCCATTTCATAATCTGCTTTTTTTTCGTTTACCCTTATTTTATGCACTTTGAGCCGCGCTTTTTCTCCGAACACGAATTCATTGAGCATTTTCCAGTCCGAAGGAAAAACCTTTCCGTTCGGCTTTTTTATTTCCGAAATTTTGAACCATTTCAGCGGGCCTTCGTTGCTTTCAACGAAGTTTTTTTGCTTCGGCCTCAGCTCGCATACAAACATCAGGAAGTGCGCCTTTTTCCTGCCGTTTTCCCTGTGGAGAACTTCGGATGCAATTCCCCTTATGCCTACGAATTCCGCAGTGATTGCTGTTTCCTCCTTTAATTCGCGCAAAGCCGCATCTTCAATGTGCTCTCCCGGCTTTATTTTTCCGCCGGGCATTGTCCAGTAATCCTTGTAGGGGGCTTTGGCTCTTTTCAAAAGCAGTATTTCACTGTCGCGAAGCAATGCATTGAGCACAACAATTGTAATGTGCATTCAAACCCCGATTACAGGATACTACTAACTGTCTTATTGTATTTAAACTTTTCTGCACTTGTTTTTTTCATGCAGCCGCTTTTCCAGGAACTCAACCAGTTAATGGTGCAATACAGGTTCAGGCCGAGCAGAAAAATGGCGCAGTTGTTCATGATTGATTCGGAAACAATAAAAAAAATCCTTGCGCTTGCGGATTTGAAGCAGAAAGATGTTGCACTTGAAATCGGCGCAGGAACAGGCTTTCTGACAAGGGAAATTCAAAAGCACTGCAAAGTGATTGCAGTCGAGCTTGACGATATTTTGTTCATGCTTCTTGAAAAAGAGCTTCCCAAGGAAAACCTCGAGCTGGTTCACGGCGACTTTCTGAAATTGAATCTTCCGCGCTTTAACAAGGTTGTTTCTCTTCCGCCTTATACTATTGCTTCTCCAATAATGTACAGGCTTTTCGAACTCGGCTTTGAAAAGGCAGTGATTGTTTTTCAGGCAGAATTTGCAGAGCGCCTTGTTGCAGAACCGGGTTTTTTCGATTACAATGCTTTGAGTGTTCTTACCCAGTATTTCTGCGATGTAAAAATTGCGGGAAAGGTTTCTGCTTCGTGCTTTTTTCCCTCTCCGAAAAGCGAATCAGCAATTGTTGTCCTGCAGTGGAAAAAGCGCAGGGAAAAGGCGAAAAGCACTCTGGCTTTCCAGAAATTTGTAAAATCATTGTTCAGGTTCCAGAACAAAAACCTCTGCAATGCGCTTGAAAAATCCTTCCAGTTTTTTTCAAAGGATCTGGGAATAAGCAGGAAGGAATTCGACAAAAGAATGAAGAAGCTTTCCAAGGGAGATGTAAAGGTAAAGCTTATGGAGTGCGACGAATTCGTAAAAATATTCAATTATTTTTATAAAAAATAGTTTTTTTCCGCGCATCACGCGATTTTTTCTATTATTGTCTGACCGAATTCTATGGGCCTGCTTTCAAGCGCGAATTTTTTTGCAAGCCCAAGCTTCTGCTTGTTCTCAGAATGAATCTCGAACAGCACAGTCCCCTTCTTTATTTCCTGGCCTTTTTCAACGAACAATTCCAAGCCGGCAAGCTTGTGCACGGGTGCTCCCGCAGTCCTTGCAGTGTCAATAAGCTTTCTCACGTTAATGCCGCTTATTTTTCCGCTTTTTTCGGCTGTTATTTTTTCAGTGAATTTTGCCCGTGGGATTTTTTTGCTTTCAAGTATTTTTGCCCCTTGCGCCTTTATTATTTCCTGCATTTTTTTCAGCGCCTTTCCGCTCTGCAGGATTTCCCTTGCAACCTTAAAGCCTGTTCCTTTGGGAGTTTTTCCCGCGAGTTCAAGAAGAGTGCCAGCAAGCTCGCAGCTTTTCTGCGCCATATTGTCGAATTTTTTTCCTTCGAGGATTTCCAGAACGCTTTTTGCCTCGAGCGCTGCCCCAAATGTTTTTCCGCAGGGCTCTGCCCCGTTTGTTATGACTGCTTCCACTTTCATGCCAAGCCTTTTTCCTATTTCAACGAATTTTTTCGCCATTTCCTCTGCCTTTTCAAGCGAGTTTACTTTCATGTCGGGCCCGACTGGCAAATCTATTACCACAAATTGCGCTCCCACGCTTGCCTTTTTTGCAAGCACGCTTGCAATTACCTGTCCTTCTGGATCTAAAGAAAGCGGGTGCTCTATCTTGATTATTTTGTCGTCCGCAGGCGCTAATTCGACTGCTCCGCCCCATGCAATTACTCCGCCTATTTTTTCTGTTATTTTTTTTATTTTTGCAATCGGCAGCGAAACTTTTGCAAGCACTTCCATTGAATCAGCTGTTCCTGCAGCTGATGTAATGCTTCTGCTGCTTGTTTTCGGAATCATGCATCCTGCCGCAGCGACAATCGGAACTATTACCATTGTTGTTCTTCCATTAACGCCGCCAATGCTGTGCTTGTCGAGCACTGCGCCTCTTTTCAGCTTTAATCTTCTTCCATCTGCAATCAATGCCCTTGTCATTGCGGCTGTTTCCTCCAAATCATATCCTTGAATATATGCCGCTGTCATGAATGCGCTTGCCTCTACTTCTGACAATTTGTTGTATGCAATGTCCTGGACTATTTCGTTTATTTCTTCTGCGGAAAGCGCCTCTCCCTTTATTTTCTTTTTTATGAGCGCAACGCTTTCGGGCTGGGGAGACTGCCTTACTATTGCTCCCTGGCCTTTTTTTATTCCAAGGGCTTTCTGGACATCCTTGAACAATCCGATTTCGTTTTCGCGCACCATTGTTGTTGTCGTATCGACAACTGTCACAATGTGCTTTCCGTTTTTCCTGTTTGTAATTTCAATCCTGTCAAGGGGAAACACGCCGAGCTCTTTTGCGTCAATCTCGTGAATGACAGAAATAAGCTTTCCCGCTTCAATGTCAAAGGGCTTTGCCTTCATTTCCTGCGAATACCTGTCTATTTTCATGCCAACAATAAGAAACAGCAATTCAATATTTAAGAGTTATCCCGCTTTTTTTGTGTTATGAAGATTTCCCTTGAAGCAGACATCTGCGGAACACGCATAAAAAACTGTTTTCTGAATGCTTCCGGCCCGAGAGACGCTTCTCTTGCAGAGCTTGAGGAAATCGCCTCTTCAAAGGCAGGCGCAATAGTAACAAAAACAGCTACAATCGATCCCAGAGATGGGAACCCAAAGCCGCGCTATTTTGAAAATTCAAATGGCAGCCTTAATTCAATGGGCCTGCCGAATCTCGGCTACAAAGAATATGTGAAAATGGTTCCTCTCCTTAAAAAATCCGGAAAGCCTGTTATCTGCAGCGCTCTTGGCATGGGTGAAAAATCCGCAGAGCATTTTTTGGAAATTGCAAAAGCATTTTTCAGCGCAGGCGCTGATTTAGTTGAATTGAATCTTTCCTGTCCTAATGTTGTGGGCAAGCCTCAGGCGGGTTATGATTTTGAAACAACTGAGCGCATAATAAAAACAGTTTGCGCAGAGCTTGATTCTTCAAAACTCATAATCAAGCTTCCGCCTTATTTTGATTTCTGCCATTTTGAGCAGGCTGCGGGAATAATAAAGGATTACAAAATAGGTTCAATTGCCTGCATTAACTCTATCGGCAATGCCCTGATTGTTGATTCTGAAAACGAGCAGGCAGTTATTTCCCCCAAAGGCGGTTTTGGCGGCATTGGAGGAAAATTCGTAAAGCCCACTGCGCTTGCAAATGTAAGAAAATTTTACGAGCTTCTTGGAAAGAATGTCTGCATTATCGGCATTGGCGGAATTGAAAACGGAACTGATGCCTTTGAGCATATTTTGTGCGGAGCCACAGCTGTAGGAATTGGAACTGCCTTCATGAAGGAAGGGCCTGCCTGCTTTGCAAGGCTTGAATCAGAGCTAAAGGCTGTTATGGAAAAGAAAAAATATTCTTCTCTTGATGATTTCAGGGGAAAGCTGAAAACTTTTTCAAAAGAAATAAAGGGAACCAAAGATTACTGATTTTTATTTTTTTCAGATTTCTTTTACAAATTCCAGCGCTGCTTTTTTTATGTTCGGAGCTTCGTATATTCCCCTTCCGATTATTGCGTGCCATTTTTTTCCCGCGGCTTTTGCCGAATCGGAAATTTTTCCGCCCTGTGCAATTAATCCGGGTGAATAAAAAACAGGTTCTATTCCCTTGCTTTCAAGGAAGCTTTTGTAAAAAGTGATTTTTTCGGGCTTGTTTCCCGGCACTACAAAATCTTTTACTCCAACTGTTACTGCCAGCTCGTACATTCTTTTCGGAGCCTCGTTCTGAATGTATCCGCTTTCCGATTCCAGATAACCTTTGTGGGTCATTTCCCCGCCTACAATTACTTCAATGCCTGCTTCTTTCAAAGCAATTATCCATGCCTTTTCAGTCTCGGGACCGGCCTGCGGGAACAATATTGCGGCATCGAGCTTTGCTTTTTTGCAAACTGCGGCGAATCCTTTTCCTGTATCGGGAATGTCTGTTCCGGCTTTTTGATGGTCGTAAATGATGGGCTTGTCAGTGTGTTTTCTCGCTGTTTTCACTACTTTCGGCAAGCCATACTGCAGCGCAAGCTCGAAACCTATTTTGTATGCGCCTATTTTTTCTATCTGCGCTGTCTCCTCGACAATCTGCTCAAACTTTTCCAGTTCCGCAACATCGCATGCGGGAATAACGCTTCTCGGAATTTTTATAATAGACATTTTAACCACTCCTATGTTCAATCTTATCATAAATTTTGTTTAGAATTATTAGCAACTGTGAGACGGGCCATTGTAACAAATGGCGTTCTGGGGTGGGTTCCCAATTATCAATTGCATCGAGAATATTCTCGTGTTCATTATACAATTTATGCATTAACTGGTGCAGTTCCGCCCCCCCCTTTTTTTTGAATACTTCGATTTCTTCAGGTTCTAATTGGACATACGCATCCGAATTTCCCGGAGAATATGTCCTGCTGAAAATCTGGAGCAATGTTTTTTTTGCCTGCGCATAAACTTTTTGTTTTTTTGGGTCTGCAAGTTCCTGCCTCAGCGCTGTTCTGAAAAATTCATTGCAAATAATCCTTGCACTTTTTTCCTCATGCGCTCTAAACTCTTCCGGGCTTTTGAATCTTTGGTGTACTGTTCCAATCGGTCGCCTTTTGTTTGCCGCTGTTGCAACTTCGAGCAAATAACTCATAGTGCCGCTTGTCGGTCTGAAAAACTGTGCATCGCTTCTTGAACGCACGATTCTACCGCTGGTTATTTTTTGGACAAGCTTTTTTGGCACTGGTTTTCTTCGAATCATATTGCTGCACTGTTTTTTGATTATTGTTGGAAGATTTTAATAGGTTTTTGCTTCAATAGTTTAGTATATGAATTCTGTTTTGAACCAATTGAAGCCCAAGATTGTCAGGGTTCTTAAGAAGCACGGCGTGAAAAAAGCCGGTGTTTTCGGGAGTTATGCAAAAGGCAATCCGAAAAAGAGCAGCGATGTTGACATTTTGATAGAGCTTGGAAGGGACGTCAGTCTGTTTGGTTTTGCAGGAATAAAGCTGGAACTTGAGGATTCTTTGAAAAAAAGGGTTGATTTGGTTGAATACTGCTGCATAAAGCCCCTTATCAGGGAAAGCGTTTTGAAAACAGAGGTCAGAGTCTTGTGAACAGAAGCCCGGATTTTTTGCTGAACGACATTCTGGAAGCCATTGAAAGAATAGAATCTTTTTCCAAAGGGCTTTCAGAAGAAAGCTTTCTTGAAAACGAGTTAAAGCAAAGCGCAATAATCAGGCAGGTGGAAATAATCGGCGAAGCGGCAAAAAGCCTGCCAAAGGAATTCACTGCAAAAAATCCTCAAATTCCATGGCGGGAAATTGCCGGCGCAAGGGACATTCTGATTCATGCCTATTTTGGAGTTGACCTGTTCAGAATCTGGAAAGTAATTGAAGAAGACCTTCCTGTTTTGAAAAAAGAAATAAAAAAAATTTTGGAGAAAAAACGTCTGCAATGAAAAAAATCATTGCCGTGCCCTGCTCCATTCTTCCGGATTTTTGAAATAAACCTCAATGTCTGAAAACTGCTGTTCTGAAATTTTCTGGTTTTGCTTCAGGATTTTCAAAACATCGGAAATTTTCAATACTGAATGCAGGGCATATCCCTTTTCCGCAAGTTCTTTTGTTCCGCCCTGTTCCCTGTCAACAAGAACAACAATGTCCTTTACTTTCAGATTGTTTTCCTGCAAAGGCGCAATTGCCTCGAACTTGCTTGCCCCGTTAGTAATCAAATCATCAATAACAAGGACTGTTTCGCCTTCCTTGAAAGCTCCCTCAATGGGTTTTTTTGTCCCGTAATCCTTAACCTCTTTTCTTGGATAAATCATTGGCCAGCCAGTTTCAAGGCTCAGGGCAGTTGCAATTGCAATCGCAGCATAAGGAATTCCCGCAATCCTGTCGAAAACAAGTTTTTTAGAAATTTTTTTTAGTTCCTTTGCAACTTCCTTCAGAATAATCGGATGCGAAACCAAAACCCGCAAATCAATGTAAATCGGGCTTTTCAATCCGCTCTTTAAAGTAAATTCCCCGAATTTTATTGCCCCGCAGTCAAACAAATCCATGCAGACTTTTTCCCTTGGCTTCATACAATCACCTCAGTTTTTTATTTCTTTTCCCGCAAGAAAAACCTTTTCAATTTTTCCCTTAAGTTTCATTTCATTGAAAGCGCTCCATTTGCACTTTGTTTTCAGATTTTCATTCTTTATGATTGTTTCTCCCTGCAAATCCACAAGAACCAAGTCAGCGTCAAATCCCTCTGTAATATGCCCTTTTTTTCCTAAAGAGAAAATCCTTGCGGGATTTTCACAGCACAATTCGACTATTTTTGCAAGAGAAATTTTTTCGTTTGCTGCGGCATCAAGCAGAAGCGGAAGCATTGTTTCTACTCCGGGCATTCCGCTTGGAGAAGAAAAAAAATCCTTTTCCTTTTCCTCGATTGTGTGCGGAGCATGGTCTGTTCCAATGCAGTCCACAATTCCAGTTGCAATTCCGTTCCATAAAGCCCGTTGGTCTGACTTGCTTCTCAAGGGGGGATTTATTTTTCCATAATTTCCCAGCTTTTCAATATCTTCCTCGCTCAAAAACAAGTGATGAGGAGTTACTTCACAGGTTATTCCCGACCTTTCTTTTTTTGCCCTTGCAATAAGTTCAAGCGCTTCTTCTGTCGAAACATGCAAAAAATGAATCCTGTTTCCGACTTTTTTTTGTACAGCGAGAGCTTTTTCAACCGCGATTTTTTCCGCTAAAGGGCTTCTTATTTCATTGTGGAATTGCGCGGAATTTTTTCCCTCTGCCTTTGCCTTCTCAGTGTTTTTTTTTATAATATTCTCATCTTCTGCATGCACTGTTACTGGCAGATCTTTTTTCTTTGCAATCTCAAAAATATTTTCAAGAGTTTCAAGATTATTTATCAAGAGAGTTCCAGTGCTGCTTCCCATGAAAACCTTTATTGAGGCAATTCCTTCCACGCGCTTCAGTTCATCCGCATTGTCCATTGCCGCGCCAAAATGAAAGCAGAAATTGCACAAGGAATCCTTTTTCACTGCTGTTTTTTTCTGTTCAAGCAGTTCCCTTGTTGTAAGAGCAGGCATTGTGTTCGGCATGTCGATTACAGTTGTAATTCCGCCCGCGAGCGCCGCCCTGCTTGCGCTTTCCCAGTCTTCCTTGTGCGTCATTCCGGGATATCTGAAATGCACGTGCTCGTCAATCAGCCCGGGAAATAAAAATTTTCCCTTGCAGTCAATGCTGTCAAGGCAGGTTAAAGGCAGATCGGATATTTTTGCAATTTTTCCCTTTGCAATTCCGATGTTTTTTTTGTATGCCTGCCCTTTTTTTACAATCAGGGCGTTTTTCAGTACCAGGTCAAATTCCATTATTGTTTCCCCTGTTGAAAAAAGAGTATTGCCAACAGTATTTATGTTTTTTGCTTTCAGCCTAAAACCCGTTCAGGCTTGCCTGATTGTTGCCTGTTTTTTTCAGCAGGTTTTTCGGCAGAATAATTTCTGTGTGCGCATATGCGAATTCAAGGTCTTTTGATTCCATTACTTTCTGGTAGATTTCCTTTGTGATTTCGCTTTTTGTGTTTTCCCTTTCCCAGACCTTTACATGGTATCGCACGCTTACCTTTACTCCGTTTGCAGTTATGAAAATCCTTGTAAGCGGCTTGCTTTTCACTTTTGCAATGTATTCCCTTGTCTTGTTTTTTGCAATTTCCTTCATTATTTTTTCGGCTTTTTCAAGGTTGCTTTCATAAGTGAATTCGCATTCAATTGCATCAAGGACGTAGGGATTTCCCTTTGTATAATTCGTAATCGGCTGGTCGAAAAGAATTGAAGTTGGAATATGAATAAGCCTTCCGCTTGTTTCCTCTCCAGCAACAGTTCCCCCGAATTCTTCAAGTTCAAGGTAAAACATTGTAATGTCCCTAATATCTCCCTGTATATTGTTTATCAGGACCCTGTCTCCTGCCTTAAAGGGCTTTTTTATTGTAATCATGAGCCATGCAGCAATTCCAGTTATCGGCTTCTGCAGTGCCCATCCGAGTGCGGCGCTCAACAAGCCAAGGCTTAATCCCGCTGCAGCAAGATTCCCGCTGAAGCCAAGAATCAGGATAAGCGCTGCGAAGAAAAGGAAAACATATTTCCAGAGCCGCATTACTGCGTCAATATCCCCTTTGAGCCGCTTTGTCCTTTTCAGGCCGTGCCTTATTATTGCAGTCAGAATCTTGTAGGCAACAAAAATAATTACTGCAATTATTGCAAGCACTATTATCTGCGGCAGAAGCAGGGAAAAGCTTGAAAAAACGCTTTGTAGAGAGCTTTCAATAAGAGTAACTAAACCGAAATCCTGCATTAATGCACCCCTTTATTTCCGAAAGGCAAAACTTTTTTTTTTATGTGCAAATATAACTGCAATGAGGTATATTAATTTTCTTGTTTTGAAAAGCAAACGACAGCAGGGAACAAATAATTGCATTCCGAAAAAAACAGTTATTGTCCCTTTGGTTTCCATAATTTTAAGAGGCTTAAAAATTCCTTTTTCCTGTGTTCAAGCCCGAGTTCCTCGTACATTATCATTGAAAATGCCGCGGGAGAAAGAACCCCCTTCTCTGTTATTACTGCCTTTACAAAATGCGCGGGAGTAACATCAAAGGCAGGGTTTCTAATCTGCAGGTTTTTCAATTTTTTTTCCC
>DATDTD010000059.1:0-5610 GCA_035290965.1 archaeon
GCCTTTCGAAGCGCTCATTTCATTCGCTTTCGAAAGCCTTGGGAAAGGAGAAGCGCAAGGATTAAATTCTGCTTTTGCGGTATTGTGTTATATTATGCCGCCTGAAAAAAAACATCCTAAAAGCCCTTTAGAAAAGGCTTTGCAGAGGCATTCTTTTGTTGCGCGCGCACTCGGGAGCACTGCGGGGGAAAAGAGAGGCCTTATTGCCCATCTTGCTCGCACAAGCCCCTCCTATGTGGACAGTGTCTGGCGTTTGATAGGCTCGAACAGCCTCAGGCGCCCGCTTATTGATGCCCCTGCAAAAACCGCCCTGGTTTTCAGGCTCACAAGCCCGAGGGCGGGAAAACTTGCGGATCAGATAGGAAAGCTCGGCGAACAGTTCGTCGGAAGGCTTTTTAAGAACGCAAAGTTTGTGAATTTGCAGGGAATTGATTTCGAGCTGCAGACAAGCCGGAGCCCAATGTTTTTGGAAGTAAAAACAACAGGCGCAAGAGACTCTGAAGCAGTCTTAAGGCTCCCTGTAAGGCACAGGCTCTGGACAAACACGCGCTGCCACAGGCTCATTATCCTTACAAAGCAAAGCATTTTCTACATAGGCAGGAAAGAAATAAACGCTTTTATAAAGGATTTTTATTTTCACCACCCGAAAGTGTCAAGGAAGCGCGACATTCTGGTTTTTATAAAGCCCATTGAACTTGCAAGGCTCGGGTATGCATGGAAGCTGCCCATTATGCCCTTTGCAAGAGGCGACCCTGAACGCAGAAAAACCCTAAGGCAGATAAACGCGGCATACAGGGAGCTCCTTACAATAAAATAAAAAATTTTCATTCCTGACTCCTGCGCAGTATTCTCCTGAACTCGTCTTTTTTTTCCCTTGCCTGCTTTTTTTTGAATCTCACTGCAAAAACAAGCGCAACAGCGGCAACAATGGGAAGAAAGAAAACAGGAATGTCTGCAGCAGGCGCTGGCATTGAAAGCATTGCGGTTGCTGCATTTGAAAACGCGATTGTTTTCAGGAACTGCTCTTTCTGGAGGGAAGATTTTGCCTTTTCAAGCAGATCCATTGCCTCTGGATTGAACCGGCTTTTGTCCAGTTCCGAAGAAGAGCTGTTTACTGCGGCAATCGCATCCTCCTTCATTGCGGAAAGCGCGGAATCAAGCTCTTTGCTTATTGCATTTGCAGCAATTTCCTTTTTGTCGAGTTCATCGGAAAAAACAGAAAACTTTGCGATTGCATCGGCAAAATTCTGCTTTGAAACAAGAGAATTGAACCCGCTGAATTCTTCCTCAAGCTTTGCTGTTTTCAATGAATCCGCCTGAAGCTCGAGCTTCTGCAGGCGCTCTTTTGAAATCGGCGCCACATAGTTCAGCTTGAAAAGAGTTTCTTCCGGAACAGAGCCGAGCATGGAAAGCAGTGAAGAGATTTTTGCGGGGATATCTCTTGAAAGCGCCTTTGAAAAAGCGCTTATTCTTTCCGAAATGCTTTTTGTTTTTTCCTCCAGAAGCGCTTTTGCATTTGAAACAAAGGAATTCTTTTTTTCTTCAAGGGAAAAAAGCAGAACGCTTGTTTTGTTCAAATCCCCTGAAGCAAGGCTGTTTTCCATTTCCGCATCAAGGGAAAGCAGTTCATCGTGCTCTTTGGAAAAATTTTTTGCTTCGTCCAGGGAATCCAGCTGCCGCCAGAACATCTGAATTTCCGCAAGAAATTTTGTTTTCTGCTCAAGAATTTTTTTGCCGGCGTTTGAAAAATCCTGTTTCTGAAGTTCAGAGTTTGCCTTGAAGAGCTGTTTCATCGCATTGCCAAAGTCTCCGGCATCCGCAAAAAAATCCGCCTGCTGCATAAAGCCGCTTGCGTTTGCAATTATGGCAGAGGTTTCCTTTGCTGAAAAGCCCAGCTTTGCAAGCAGCGAGGAGTTTTCCTCGAGCCTTGCGATTTCTTCCTCTATTTTTTGTTTTAAGGCAAGGAATCCTTCAAGCGACTGTTCCTTTTCTGATTCTGAAAATTTTATTTTTTCTATTTCCCCTGCAATAGAGGAAAGCTCCTGTATCCTGCTTTTCATTGAAAAATCGCTTTTTGAAAATCCATTAAGCCTTTCAAGCAGTTCCTTTGCCCTTGCGCTTGAAAGCAGCGAGGCAGCCTGCTTTGTTTTTTCAAGGAAAGCAAGCCAGTAATCCTCGAGATTCTGGGTTTCAATAAGAAGCGTGAATTCTTTGGATTCAAAGGCAGAAAGCCTGTTGAGTTCAAAGACAAGCTTTCCGTAGAGAATTTTTGATTTTATTTCCGTTCCAGAAGAATCCACAAGCGCAAAGGAAACTGTTTTTTCCTCTTCCAAGGGAAAAGCAAAGGAAATATTGGGCTTTTCAATTGCAAGGGGCAATGCGTTTTTTACTGAAACGCCGAAGCTTGCCTTTGAAAGATTTGAGTCAATCTGCACAGAATCCAGGAGGGAAACCTGCGTTTGAAGCGCGCCTGCAACTGAAAAATAAATTTCCACTGGCTTTGTGCTTTCCGGCTTCTCAACGAAAAAGGAAACAGAATTGTTTTCAAGGGAAAAAGCCGGATTAACGCCTCCCATTGAAACAAAGACATCCGATGCCTGCAAAGAAGAATCCAGAAGCCTTGTTTCTATTTTCAGCTTGGGAACAACTGCGTTTGAAATTATTTTGATTCTTTTTTCAAGGACTGCCTTCTGCGCGGTTGCGCTCAGGACAATTGTTTCCTCTTCAGAGGTTATTTTCTGCATTGAAAAAAACTCGAAAAAGGAAACCCCGAGGGAAAGAGAATCGAGATTAATCAGCAAATAGCCCTGGGAAAAGGAAAAGTTTTCGGGAAGCTCAGATGAAAAAGCACCCTGTGAAAAGGGAATTTTCAGGATTACTTTTCCTGTTTTCCGGAAGGGATTGTTCAGAGTGATTCTTATGCGCGCATTGAAATCATTGTTCAAAACAGGCACAGAATCCTGGAAGGATTCAATCACTGCGTTTTTCGATGCAAAAACAGCAATTGCGTTGTCCAATGATTCCTGCAAAGAATCTTTCAGCGAGGAAACTCTTTCCTTTAACTCCGAGAGAACAGGAAGCGAGTTTTCAAAAACAACCCCATTTGAAGAAAAATATTTTTCAAGCCTTGAAAACTGCGCAGAGAAATTTTCAAGGAGGGAATCCGAAACAGAGTTCTCGGAATATTTGTCAATCAGCCTGAGCTTCTGGAATAATTCCTGCGCAGAAGAAAAATTCTTTTTCAGGGAAATTATTTCAAAATCATTGTTCAAAAAATTCAAAGTATCCTGTTTCAGGGAAGAGCAGTAGCGCTGCATTGTTTCGGGGGGCTCGCTTTCTTCAAGGCTTTTTATTTTCCGGAAGCGCAGGGCAAAATCAGACAAATCAATTTCCTGCACAGGAACAGAAAAAATCTTTTCAAGGTAAGCCATGCAGTTCTCCGAGAAAAGCTTTTGCTTCAGGGAATACTCCTCAAAATCCTTCAGCGCAGTTTTGAAATCATTGAATTCTTCAAGGGAACGCTTGCACAAAAAAAGCCTTTCTTCAATGGCTTTTGATTCTTCAAATTCTGAAATCCTGAATTCAAGCCTTGCCTTCAGGTCCCCTGCCCTGAGAAACAAATCATCCGGGAGATCTGTTTCCTTCAAAAAAGAGGAAATTTTTTCAATGCGTTCCGAGCACAAAATTTCAAGGCCTGAAACAGATTCTGTTTCAAGAAAGGCAAGGTTTTCAAGCAAAGAATCTGTTTCCGCATTGAGCTCCTTGAGCAAAAAAACCTTTTCTCCTATGGGAAGAAGATTCAGAAAATCCTTCTGCTTCAAATCAGAGAACTGCATCTGCAAGGGCAGGAATTCCGCGAGCGCCTTCTCATGGAAATTCCGCAGGTCCTGGATTGAAAATTTCTGGGTTGAAATTTTTGAGTCCTGGCCGAGTTCGGAGTAAAGATCGGAAAAAAAGTTTGCATCAAAAGAGGAAAACTGGCTTGTGGAAATAGAATCAATTTTTTCGGAAATCTCCGAGAGTTTTTCCTCAATGGAATTTTCAATTTCAGAGTTTCTTTCAAGGAGCTCTGCCCTGTGCATTGAATCGTTTTTCATAATCAGGGAAAATTTCTGCACTGCGGAATTTTCCGTTCCCGCAAGATTATTGTATGCCTGCAGAAACTCGAAGGCAGGCATTTTTTCAAGGGCTTCCGAAGCAGTCCTTGTCTTTAAAAAATTGTTGAGGAAGGAAATAAAAGAATTAAATGTTTCTCCCAGAAAAGGAATCTGCAGTATGCGCTCGGCTCCCGGAGAATCAAGCAATTGGGAATCGTATTTTTCAAAAAAATCCGCGGGAGTCTCTGTATTCACAAAATCCGCTGCAAAGCCTGTTCTCTGCATCAATTGCCGCAGAAAACTCATTTGTTGAAGGTAATATCCCGCAAAAGAATCAGATTCAAGCGACTGCGACTGCAGGTCGTTAAGGTTGCTGTTCAGGAGAATGAAATCATTGAACAACGGCTCTTCCTTTGCCAGAGAAATTTTTCCTTTCTCCAAAGAATTTTTTTCAGAAAGCACGGCTGCAAACGCAAGCTGGTTTGCCCTGTCGGAAAATTTGAATGCCGAAAGAAGATTGTGATTGAGCTCGTTGACTGCGGGAGCGAGGGCAGAGGCATTTCCGCCTGCGGAACAAACCCTGTTTATTTCGGAAATGTTTTCCTTTGCCTTGTTGAAATAAAGCCAGCTCTGCGCGAGATTGTTCTGCAGGGAAAACAGTTCTGCCTGAACGCCTGAAGAAAAGTTTTTCACATCAAAATCAAACAATTGGGAAGAAACTTTTGAAAAGCATTTTTCCTGCGAATCGCATTCGGGAACAAATGCAAATGATTTGCTGCTCAGGTCAATGCATCTTGTTCTTTCATATTCGGAAAGCTCTTCTGAAATGCAGCCTGAAAGCAGCACTGCCGCAAGGCACAAAAGCAGAACAGGCGCTGTGCACATCTTCATACAAAAAAAACCGCGCTAAAAAGGAGTTTAAAAACAAGCGCATGATTCGGCAAAAAACGAACCAGTGCAGAGTGCAGTTAAAAAAAGCTTTTGCACGTAATTCTGAGAGTTGTTTTTATGCAGAAAGAACTTTCTTTTGAGGAAGGCGCCGAGGCAGTGAAGCTTGCAAGGAAAAGCATTGAATACTACAGCGCCACTGGCTCGCGCTGGAGGGAAAAGGCAGGCAATGACAAATTCCTGAAGGAGAGAGGCGTTTTTGTAACCATCGAGGAGTATCCGAGCATGGAATTGCGGGGCTGCATAGGTTTTCCCTATGCTTCAAAACAGCTCTGGGAAGCCATTATAGAGGCCTCGATTGAAGCCGCTTTTCATGACCCAAGATTTTTGCCGTTGAAAGCAGAAGAACTTGAAAAAATCCTTGTAGAGATTTCTGTCTTGACACAGCCCAAAGAAATTACAGGAAAAAAAAGCGAACTGCATGAAAAAATAGAAATCGGAAAAGACGGGCTGATAATACAGAGAGGGCACAGGAGCGGGCTGCTTCTGCCGCAGGTTGCAGTCGAGCAAAAATGGGATTCAGAGGAATTCCTGAGGGAATGCTGCAAAAAGGCATTCATTCCGG
>DATDTD010000060.1:0-2019 GCA_035290965.1 archaeon
AATCGGGGGCCCTGTTGCTGATTCTGGCTGCACTGGAAGAAAAATAATCCAGGATTCTTATGGAGGAGTGGGAAACCACGGAGGCGGGGCTTTTTCCGGAAAAGACCCTTCAAAGGTCGACCGCTCGGGAGCATATTATGCAAGATACGTGGCAAAAAACATTGTTGCCGCAGGGCTTGCTGACAGGGCAGAAGTACAGCTCTCCTATGTAATCGGAGGAACAGAACCTTTGAGCATTTTCATTGACACGCACAATACAAACAAGGTTGATCCCCAGAAAATTTATTCTGCAGTCCTGAAGCACTTCCACTTTGCTCCCGGAGAAATAATCGAGGAGCTCAATCTGAGAAGGCCGATTTTCAGGAAAACAACTGTTTTCGGGCACTTCGGAAGAAACGAGCCTGAATTCACATGGGAAAAAACCGACAAGGCGGAAGTATTGAAAAAAGAGTGCGGGCTGCAGTAAAGCCCTGCATTTTTATTTTTTTCTTTTCTTATTTTATTGCTTTCATATGCTCACAGACTACATAGCGGCAAACAGGCTGCGCGCAAGAGTGATTGATTCCGCGGCAATGGGCGAACTGATTAAATGCGATATTTTTTCCAGAAGCGACTCTTTTTTCATGACTGTGCGGTTTGCGAACGACAAAATAAATTCTGAAAAGCTTGCGGCAAGCATGGGCCCTGAAATACAGAAAATCAACGGCTCGCGCATTGAAACAATAACAGGATACAAGGAAAAATTCCTGCCTCCGATTTCTGTTTTCGGTTTAAAAGTCCTTGTCGACAGCAAGATAATGAAAAAGCCCATTGTAAGCTGCGTTGTGGGAGAGGACAAGGTCCTTGAAATTTCCCCCAACGAAATCTTAGAGGCAAACAAAGAAGCCTCAATTAAGGAACTGACTTAAACTTTTAAAACCATCCAGCCTTTTTTTATTCATGCTTAAAATAGATCTGCACGTGCATTCGCATTACAGCACGGACGGAATTTCAAAGCCGGAAGAACTACTCAGGACAGCAAAGGCAAGGGGAATAGGATTTGCGATTACTGAGCACAACAACTGCGATTCAAGAAAAAGGCTTTTTGAACTGAACAAAAAATTTAAAATTCCCCTGATTTTCGGAGAGGAAAAAAAGCTTTACTCCGAAGAAAAGATGGTTGGGGAACTCCTGTTTTATTTTCTTGAAAAGCCAATTGAATCCAAAGATTTGTTTGAAGCAATTGACGAGGCAAGAAAGCAGGATGCAATTATTTCCGTTGCGCATCCTTTTGACATTATGAGGAAGCCTTTCTGGCACGGTTTCAGGAAGCTTGAGGAAGTGAAAACAAAAATAGACGCAGTGGAAGCCTTCAATGCAAGGGTTTGGTTCGGCGCAATGAACAGGCGCGCAGAGCAGTTTGCAGAGCAGAACAGGCTGGGTTTTACCGCGGGCAGCGATGCCCACACTCCGAAAGAGCTTGTAAACGCGGTCGCAGTGTGCAATGCGGATTCGCTTGAGGAATTCAGGAAATGCCTGAAAAAAAAGCAGGCTTTTTTCGAGGGAAGGCTTGCAAATCCGATTGTGCATTTTTACTCTTCCTTAAAAAGCTTTGGAATCATAAAATCGGATTTGCGTGAGTGATTGCATGGTTTCTTTTTCAGAATTCCAGAAAATCGATTTGCGCATAGCAAAAATAATTTCAATAGAGGACATTGCTGGAAAAGACAAGTTGTACAAATTGACAATTGAAATCGGAGAGGAAAAGCCGCGCACTCTTGTCGCGGGATTAAAGCCGTATTACACAAAGGAACAATTGAAGGGAAAACAGATTGTTGTTGTCGCAAATTTGGACTCAAAGCCTCTTGCGGGAATTGTTTCGCAGGGAATGCTGCTTGCAGTGAAAAACAAAAAAGAGAAATTTTCCCTTGTAACAATCGAAGAAGATGCAAAGCCCGGGGAAAAAATAGAATAAAAAATCCTGTTACAGCTGCTCCCTGTGCTCAACAAATTGCATTGCCGCATCCGCAATTGTCTTGA
>DATDTD010000061.1:0-15692 GCA_035290965.1 archaeon
GAAGGCAAAAAAATAGTTCCTTATTTGTCCAGCAGTTTGTTCTGCTGTTTGCTCCAGACCTTGTTCGGGGTTTTTTTTAGCCACTCGCAGTACTTGTCAATAAACTCGCGCCTTTGTTTTCTGTTAAGAGCGATTTCTTCCTGCAGTTCTTTCAAATCTATTTTTGGGAATTTTTTCATAAAAAATCATTCCAGTTCCTTGAGCCTGCCTTCGACATTAAGCCTTTTTACAAACCCCATAAATAATTCTTTGTCAATTGTTTTTTTAAAAACCCGCCATAAGTGAATCGCATCCTCGATGTCCTTGTCAGAGCCCAGATAAAGTTTGAACGCGATTTGCAGTTCCATTTTTGACGTGTAAATTTTTTCCTCTCCCAATTGAACTTCAATTTTGTTTTTAACGGAGTATTCATTCAAATCTGTTTTCGGAAATTTCAGTTCAAAATTAGGCAAAAAAGTTCCTTTCACTGCAAAGCGCAGTGCCAGACCGTTCTTCAGATATTCAAAAAAAGCCTCTTTGGGTTTTGAATCGTTAAGGCACTCAAAACCCGCTTTTTCAAGCGTGTTCCAGAAGGAAAAAAATTTTTCAAATGGCATTTCTTCGACAAACAAATCAACATCTTCTGTGTTCCTGCTCCTGCCGAAAAGAATCGCGATATACCCCGAGATTATCACATAATCGATTTTTTCCCTAGAAAGAATCTTTGTGAATTTAATCACTAGCCTGTCAAGATTTGACAAAACACGGTTGAATTTCAGCACATTTCCCTTTAATTCGAATTCCATGAAAAAAACAGGCAGCAAACCTAATTAAAGCATTTTCAAAGCAGGCTTCCGCTGTTTTTTCACAAAATAATTTTTGTTTCAAATCCGCATTTTGCGCAACTGCCATTTTTGCCAAGCCCTGAAGCTTGGGCATTGAAACCGCTTCTTTTTATCAAAAGGGATTTGCATTTCGGGCAGAAAGAGCTTTCATCCTCTGAAACATTCCCCAAAAAAACAAATTCCATGCCTGCCTTTTCCGCAGTGCGCTTTGCAGTATGCAATCTTGTGATTTCAGTGGGAGGGAGATGCGCAAACTTGTATGCTGGAAAAAACCTTGAAAAATGAAGGGGAATTTTTTTGTCTATTCCCGCAAGAAAATCCGCTGCCTCCTTAAAATCCTTTTCAGTGTCGTTCTGCCCGGGAATTATCAGGTATGCGATTTCAATGTGCACGCCTTTTCCATGCAGCATCTGAATGTTCTGCTTTACAAAATCAACATCAATGTTTCCGCAGATTTCTTTGTAAAACTTTTTTCCTCCCTTCAAATCAATGTTTATTGCGTCCAGAAAAGGCGCGATTTTTTCCGCACATTCTTTTCCCATGTATCCGTTTGAAACCCAGGCATTGTACAAGCCTTGTTTTTTTGCAAGCTTCATTGTTTCAAGGGCATATTCCGCAAAAATAGTGGGTTCATTATAAGAGTATGCAATCCCTTCGGTGCCCGCAGAAACAGCCGCTGAAACAATTTGTTCGGGCATTGTAATTGGAACCCGCAGAATCTGCTCTTCAAGCCGCATCTGGCTCTGCTCATAATTCTGGCAGTGCGCGCAGGTAAAATTGCATCCGAAACTGGAAATTGTCAGGCATTTTGTTCCCGCCCTGAAATGGAAAAAAGGCTTTTTTTCAATGGGATCTTTCTGCATTGAAACAGTCCTCCCGTATGCGAGCGAAAAAAGCTCTCCGCCAATGTTTTTTCTCACTCCGCAGAAACCGCGCTTTGAATCCTCTATTGTGCAGTTCCTGTGGCACAGAAAGCACTCGGCCTTTTTGCCTGGAAGCTTCCTGAAAAAACTCGCCCTGAACAGTTCCTGTTCCTTTGTGTCCTGCATATTATATTAATTTTGGTTGCTAAATGCTTTTTATTATAACGAAGGAAAACCCATGGGAAAAAGAATCTGGAAAAGGGGCTCTGTTGGAGTAAGGCATGAAGAAAGCGCTTTGCGGAAAAGCGCTAGAAGAATGGCTAATGACCTTATCGGCGCAACAAGAAGCGGAAAATTCCTGCTTGCTTACGAAAGCTATATGCAAAATAAAACTCCCGAACAAAGAAGGCTTGTCGAGGAGTTTCTTGCAAACGAAGCGCCCAAAACCCTGGAAAAACTGAACAATACCCATGCAAAGATGACTATAATTGCCGCAAAATTAAAGGCATATAACGCAAAGCTTTGGCAATACAGCGAAAAATTCGAATCCGGAGAAATCGCACGCATGCCCACTGCAGAACTCAAAAGAATGCGGTCTGTTTTCGCAATAGTAATGCAGGATGCAAAAGCCGCCCTGAAACTCTCCGGAAGCTATCCCAAGAACAGCCCCAGAAGAAAAAAAATAATAGGCATAAAAAAAACCGCCAAAGACCTTGCGGAAAAAATCCGCATACTTGACAGATTGATTGCAGAAAGGGGAAAATAAATGAAAGAGTATAACTGCGATTTGCATTTTCACGGGCTTTACTCGGGAGGAGTGAGCAAGAACATGCTTCTTCCTGTAATTGCTGAGCAGGCAAAAATGAAGGGTTTGGATGTCTGCGGGACAGCGGATATTACGCATGCAAAATGGCTTGCGCACGTGAAAGAAAACATCGTAGAAGAAGAAAACGGCGTGTTTAAGGCAAAAAACTCGGAAACAAATTTCATTGTGCAGACAGAAATCCAATGCTCTGACTTGGTGCACAACCTTGTTTTTCTTCCAGACCTTGCTTCTGCTGAAACACTCCGCGAAAAACTGAAAAATTTTGGAATACTGGATTCCTGGGGCTGCGGACGGCCGCGCCTGCGGCTTTCTTCAAAAACACTTGCGGAAATTGTTTTTGATTTGCACGGTTTTACAGGACCGGCACATGCCTTCACTCCATATTACAGCGTTTATGCGCATTTTGATTCAATGGAAAAGTGTTACGGCGAGCTTGCAAAAAAAATTCCCTTCATTGAGCTTGGCTTGAGCGCTGATTCCTATTTTGCGGATTTGATAAAGGACAATCACAATTACCAGTTCCTTACAAACAGCGACAGCCATTCTCCCTGGCCCCACAGGATTGGAAGGGAATTTACAAGAATAAAAATGAAAAAGCCCTCTTTCAGCGAGCTGGAAAAAGCGCTCAGGGAAAAAGAAGAAGCGCTTGTTACGCTGAATGCGGGTTTAGACCCGCGCGAAGGAAAATACCATCGGACTGCGTGCAATGCCTGCTTCAAAAAATATTCAATGGAACAGGCAGTGCAATTGAAATGGAAATGTGGCTGTGGAGGCGCGATTAAAAAAGGAGTGCATGACAGGATTCTTGAACTTGCAAAAAGCAATGAAGAAACTCATCCGCAATTCAGGCCGAAATACCTTCACCTGCTTTCGCTTGCGGAAATAATACAATTGTCAATCGGGGCAAGGCTTGTTGAAAACAACGAGGTGCAGGCGCTCTGGAAAAAATTTGTTTCTGCCTTTGGAAACGAGATTTCAGCGCTTGTTGATGCCGAAGAAAAAGAATTGCTTGCAGTCGATGAAAAAATTGCGGAAAACATTTTGCTTTTCAGGAAAGGTTTTGTGCAATACGCCCCGGGCGGAGGGGGGGATTATGGAAAGCCTTTTATCTGCAGAACAGAAGAGGAATGTGAACGCATCGGAAAAGAGATTGAAAAAAACCTGAATTTTTCCTTTCCCGAAAAAACAGGAAAAAAACAGAAAGTTCCGCCCGCTGAAAAAAAGCAGAAGACTCTGGAGGATTTTTAATGCAGGATTTCCGGCTTGCCGCAAAAGGATTCATTGTTGAAAATGGAAGGCTTTTGATCCTGAAAAGGTCTGATTACACAAAGCAGATGCCGGGAATCTGGGAACTCCCGGGAGGAAGGCTTGAGCTTGGGGAAGATCCCTTTCTGGGATTGCAGCGCGAAGTAAAAGAGGAAACAGGGCTTGAAATTGAAACAATAATGCCCTTGAGTGTGAGGCATTTTACAAGAGTTGACAAACAGGTTATTACCCTTATAATTTTTTTGTGCAAAGCAAAAACAAAGGAAGTTTCTTTGAGCAATGAGCACACTGAATTCGAATGGGCTGAAATTAAAACCGCAAGAAAAAAAATGAGCGAGTTTTATCTCAAGGAAATTGAATTGTTTGAAAAATTCGGGAAAACGCTTTTGAAGGAATAAAAAAATGCAAAAGTTTTTTAACAAAAAAAAACCAGAATATTTGAGGTGGCTTGCTTGGCTGAAATTGAAGGGAAAAAAAAGATCGCGTCCCAAAGAATACTTGAAAAGGGAATAGAATTCCGGAGGGAAATGCGCAGGACAACTGTAACAGCAATTACCACTGCATTCGCGCTTGTAATCGCATTGTCCTGGCAGGACGCGATAAAAACAGGCATTGAAAACCTTACAAGCCTGCTTGGGCTTACAGGGCAGGAATATTTTTACAAAATAATCAGCGCAATAATAGTCACTGTAATCTGCGTTATTGCAATAATGTATCTTTCAAGATGGCAGGAAAAAAAATAAAAAAAGAATTGCTCCCTTGAATGCCTGTTTGTTTTATGCGCTGGTTCTAATCTATAGGGGCGCAAATTCCCGAAGAAGAGCACACAGCGCCAATTGAACAGCCAGAATCATTTATGCATTCAACGCATGCGCCGCTTCCGTTGCAGGCGCAGTTTCTTCCAGGCCAGCCGTCTCCGTAACAGCCCGTTGTCCCAGTGCATAATTTGCTGCCGCTTGTGTCATGCTGCCCCGATGAAATAAACTGGGCTCCACAGCCGTTTGCGCATGTAGCTGTAATGCAAACCGCAAGTTCCGGGCAGGATGACGCATCTGCCGGGCAGTTTTCTCCCGCAGAACATATTCCGTTCGAACAGGATTGGGCAGCTGCAACTGCCAGCGATACTGCCCTTGTCGTGTTTCCCTGCCCGGTTGATGTGTTTGTAAAAGTAATCGTGTCTGAATAGTTTCCCGCTGCCAGAGCGTTTGCCTGCGCGTTGATTGAAACAGTTACTGTTGTGTCTGCCCCTGCATTAAGGCTTCCGCTTGTGCTTGATACTGTTGTCCAGTTTTGTGTTTTTGCCGCAGTCCAGCCAATAACTGATCCGCTGCTGTTTATTAGCGTGTATGCCTGGCTTGTTGGGCTGAACGGCCCGCCTGAATTTCCTGAACTGATTATTCCAGTTGCCGGCGAAACAATTAGTTTTGGCGTTGTTGAGCTTATCATTAAACTGATTGCGCGTGTAATATTGCTTTGGCCTGCAGCAGCAATTGTCAGTGTGTCGGAATAGTTTCCGGCTTCAAGCGCATTTGCCGCTGTTGTGTTGATTGAAACAGTTACTGTGTCGCTTGCTCCGCCTGCAAGAGTGCCGCTGGTTTTTGAAAGAGTTATCCAGGATTGGGTTTTTGCCGCAGTCCAGCTTATGCTTGTTGCTCCAGTGTTTGTCAGGGTGTATGCCTGGCTTGCCGGATAGAATGGTCCGCCCTCGGACCCGATTGTTGTCAGTCCAGTGTCGGGCGTGACTGTTACTGTTCCTGTTTGGTCAGATACGCATTTGCAACTCTGACAAATGTATCCGCTTGAACATGATGGCGCGGCTGTTCCGTCGCATTGTTCTGTTCCTTCAACAATATTATTTCCGCACACCTGCGCAAATGGCAGTGGAATAGTCGCATAAACAGTCAATTTTACATTTGCCTGATTTATGGGACCTGTAATTGAAACCCTGTTTGAATCCAAATCAAACCTTGAGCCGTAATCAAGGTAAGCGTGCTGCAGATAAACCTGTGACAATGTGCTTGTTGTCAGAGTCCACAAATTGCCGGCATTTACATCAACGCTCCATGAGGAAAGATTGTTATTCGGGAAGGCAACAGGCTTTCCTGTTCCAGTGTCAATGTTTACAAGAGCATCTGCCTTGTTTCCGCCGTTTGCGTCAACAGCGAACTGCGCAATGTAATACTGTGTGTCTGAAAATGAAGAAGCTCCCAGTGCGGGATGATGCGGCAAATAATGAGTCCTGTTTTTTCCTCGCGCAGCAACCTGTGTCTGGTTGTCTGCCGGGCTGATTGCAACTGCGCCGGATTCAACAAGGTCTGTACCCACAAGGCTTACTTTGAAATTAGAGTAAGCACTGCTGAAGTTTGTTGTCCTGTCCAAGAGCAGGAACATTTTGTTATATTCTTCGTTTGCGGCAAGCCCGTATCTGTAAGTGTCCGTCAAATTATGAGCAGTAAAATTCAATGGATACGATGCTCTCCCTGTGCGTGCACCATAGTCATCGCTGTAATAAATTGTGTTGTTTAACGGCAGCCCTTCCCCCATTCCAACATAAGTTGGCGATATGTTTGGGTCTGTGCTTGAAAACTGGCAATTTCCATCAGCACGCAATGTAAGGAATGCAGGGAACTGCCCCGCGGTATCTTGCACAATATACTCAACTCCGCCAATATATACTGGCGTACCAATCACGAACGGCCCAACGACAACCCAGCCTAAATCAGTCATAATATAGCTCCAGTTTCCATCTGTAGACCATGAAAGTCTAGCGCCGTTTAAGTATTGGTTATTCTGGTCGCTCCTCAAATAAATCACAGCATCCGCAGTATTGCATCTGTACCAGAATGTCGCGCTTGAAATGCTGAAAGTGCTCCAGCTTGCTGCATTCAAAGGCAGTTCCAGATAGAAAGGAACTCCCCTTACAACGTTTCCGGCATCCTTGTATTTTATGCAGCCCGTGCTTGTACCGTAACCGTTGCCTGCGCAGTTATCTGTTTTGCCAATCTGTATGTTTGCCATTGAGCCGGGTGTAAAATCGAATCCTTCAAACTTTATTCTTGAAAAGCCGAATCCTATTGTTTGTGCATGGGCGTTTTGTAAAAAGTTTGCGGTTTGCAATGCAGGGCTTTGATGGCTTGGAACCAGTGATTGTGTTCCGGCAAACAAGGGATTTCTTCCAGTGTTGTTGTCCCATCTCTGCACGTTGTTCTTTATTGTTATTCTCTGCAGAGTGTCAACTGCGGGGCTTGTTGAAGGCACTGAGTTAAAATCAAGTTCCGCTATCCAATAATTTGCATCTTGGGAATAAGATTTTGAGGAATATATCTTATTGTCGAAAAGCCTTACAACATCCTGCCCAAGGTAGGCATATACAATGCCTGTGTTGGATTCCGAAGTTATTTCCTTGATGAATACATCAGAGCCGAGGGCATACTGGCCATTGGGCATGAATAAATCATTCAAAAATTCGTTTCCGTTTGTGGTCAGCATATCTACCCTGTTTCCCTGGCTGTCAATCAAGTCAAAGGCAGCCATTATTGTGTCCGGCTGCCCAGAGGCAGTTATTGACGCAATTTTTATTTTCAGTTTTTGTCCCGCATATGCGCCTGTGCCGTCAAGATTTTGTATTTCCTGCCCTTCGTAATGGTAATACTTTTCTCCATTGCCCTGGAAGAATACAATTCCCCTGTTTGTGGATATCTCCGCTGCTATGCTTGTAACTCTGACATGCGTTCCAAGCAGATAATTGCCCTGATACATAAAGAGCTCTTCCAGGTTTGCACCTTCCCCAGTTGCAAGAGTCTGTATCAAAGTGCCATTTTGATCATATAATTCGAATCCCGCGGAATAATTGCCGCTACTTGCTATTGAAAGAACAGTTATTTTCATGCTCTGCCCGGCATACGCCCCTCTTCCTCCAAGCCCAGTGATTTCGTTTCCTTCATAGTAAATTTTTCTTGCAGATTCTTTTACCAGGCGCACCATTGCCGGCGAGGATTTCCTGTTGATTCCGTCCACTAAAAAAGTTTTTCCAAAAAGGGGGATAGTAATATTGTCATTGTCATTGTCAACAAACTGAGAATTGTTTGTTAAGGATTCAACCGCGGGAATTCCATTCTTGTTGCCGTCGCCGAATTCAAAGACATGCTTGTATCCGCCTGTTCCGATATAAGCGCCCAAATCTTTTATAGGAAATGTTTTGTCGAATTTTGCGTCAACGTCAATGACAATTTTTTCTTTCATTAAAATAGAAGGCTGGGTAATTCCATTGTAGACATAGCTTCTTGGGATGTTCATCAGGAATGGAATCTCGCTGCTTGACAGTGTCCTGACAAATTCGTGCGGAGTTCCCGAAGCGGAATTGAGATTGGCTGTCGTTGTCCAGGAACTTTCCAAAAACTGCTGGCTTGTACAGGCGCCGTTGACGCAGCTTGTTCCTGTCGGACAGGGAATTCCGTTGCCTTTTACGCAGGCATATCCGCCGCAGACATATTCCGCAACCCTTGTCGAGTCAATGCAGTAATCTGCATGGGCTCCGTTGTAATCAGAGCATGTTCCTGCAACGCTTGTATTGCTGCCGTTGTCGGAATCCGCGCAGGCGCTTATCGGGACGCATGCGCCGCCGCCGTCAATGCCTGTGCATACTCCTCCGAGGGGGCATGAAACCTGCGTGCTTGCGCACCTGTTATTTACGCAGTAATTTTCAACAAGCTGCGAACCAGCGCAGGTTTCTGAACGTGTGCCGTTTGCATCAGTGCATGAGCCTGCTTTGGAAAGATTGTAGCCGCTGTCAGTAGTTGTACAGCTTGCGAACTGCAGTGTGAATACGCCCGGATTCTGGCTTGTGAGATTGAAAACAGTTATGAATCCTGCTGCAACAATGACAAGCCCGAGAACAATAAGAAGAGAATTCTTGGCAAATTCAGCTGGCATTTATACTAGTGATTTCTTTCTTATATTTATAATTATCTAATATAACTCGGGCTTTCTTCTGAAGGCTTTTCATCCACTTCCTCAAACTGCTTTGCCAGCTGCTTGAATGCCTGCTCAATGCTTTTCGCTTCCTTTTCAATGCTTCCCATTTCAATCTTGAATCCGAATTTTTTTACAAGAATTTCCAGAAGCTTTTTTGCCGCCCCGTGGTCTCCGTAGACAAGGCGCACGTTTGTCTCTCCCATTAAGCACGCGCCCTCAAGGCCGTTTTCCTTTGCAATGCCAAGAATCAATCCCGCAGCGCCTGAAACAAGCCCCTCTGCCTTTCCGGGAACTGCGCCCGCTGCTGAAAACTCGTCGAGGATTTTCTGCGAGGTTCCCGCGCTTATTACCCTTGGTTCTGTTTCCATTCTTTTGTCTCCTACGTTTATTCCCGCGAGAGTGACTATTCTCTTGACTCCGAGAGCCTTTGCCGCCTCGACTATTTTTTCCGCAAACTCGTAATGCTCCTGCCCTGTGCTCATTCGCGCGTCAAGATTCGGCTGTACAGGCCCTGCCAAAAAAACAAAATCGTTTCCCTTTGAACTGTAGGAAAAAAACTCGTCTTTTATAAGCTCGATTATTGCGTCCTTTGTGTGGACAGCGGGGGGAAAGCTGTCGGAAATAATTTCACCGATTTTTTCATTCTTCAGCTGCTTCAATAAGTAGTCAACGCAGATTTTTCCCACAAGCCCTATTCCGGGAAGGCCTGTGAAAAGAGTCGCGTTTGAAAATTTTTTGTTTTTCAAAAGAACAATTTTTGTCGCCATAAAAAAACCTCTTCAAAAAAATAAAATTCATTCTGCTTTTTCAAAGCTTACTATACCTTGAGATGTTTTCATCTGCTTTGAGATTGCCTCTACGACATTGTTCAATGCCTTTTCCGCTTTTTTGAAGTCAGTGGATGTCGCCTTTACGAGGTATTTTCCCGCGCCGAGATACGCTATTTCGACTCTTTTTTCCTTTGCGGAATCCATTCCCTTTGCGATTGCGCTCTTGATTAATTCAACTCCGTCAGGCTTAAAAGACTTTAAATCGAGAGTTCCCTTGACTGTCTTTTCAGGAATTTCAATGCTCTTCTGGACAAGCTCCACAAAGGGCTTTAGCAAAGGCCCCTTAATCGACTGGGCAGCTGATTCTCCTTCAAGAACTATCTGCTGGAAGGCATTCTGCAGGCTGCCGTATTCATTGATTAAGGGTTCGGCGACAGAATCCCAGATTTGTTCAAAGGGCTTTTTTGTCTGCTCTGCCAAAACTTCAAGAATTTTTTTTGCGCGCTGGAACTGCTTCCATTCCTCCAAGCGCGCCTTCTGCGCCTGGTCGGAAATTTTTGTAAAGCTCAAATCAATCTGGTTTTTCTGCTCGTTTATTGCAACTACCTGCGCTGCGCGCACCTGCCCTTCCTTTACAAAATTCCTTATGTTTTTTATCCAGCCGCTTGCAACCTGGGAAATGTGCACAAACCCCTTTGTGTTGTCGAAATCAAGCAGCTCTACAAAAACACCGTAATCAAGCACCTTGATTATTTTGCAGACTACTATTTCGCCGGGATTCGGCAGTTCTGACTGCTGGGTTGTGTCCTGCATTTTTACTCTAGCTCTTTCAAAATTTTTGATTTCAGAAGAATTTTGCCGCCCGTGCTTTCGGCAAGCACTGCGTTGCATGCAAGGCATTTGACAGTTGATGCGGGAGCGCTGAAGACTATCTGCTCGTTGCCGCAGCCGTTGCATTTCAGCTTCAAAAACTTTGTTTTCGGCATTGGAATCAGTGATTCTTTCAAGTTTTTCACCCTTTTGTTTTTTTATTAATGATAAATATTTGTCAAATCGAAAGGATTTAATAGGCAACACAAATTCGGAAAATCCGAGAAACTTTTAACGTGCCTTATGCCTTCTGCGCGAGCTTCCTTGAAACAAGCAATGAGGAAACCTTCTCGGGAAGCTCCAGCACAGAGTCTTTTTCAAAGGGGCCGTATTCGTTCATATCCGCGCCCACAAAAGAGGGAATGTTCTCAAGTATTTTTATCCTGATTTCTTCGGGATTTTTGTCTGTTTCGGATTCAACTGAAAAAATGTCCTGGAGTATTTCCTGGTGCGCATTGAGTGTTTTCAGAAGCGCCGTAAAGGTTTTTTTTTCCTGCACTGCGATTTTTTCCTCTACAATCTCCCCTGTCCTGCTTGAAACAAGAGCCTTGTTCAGGAGCTTTTTTTCGCGCATTGAAAAAATTTCTTCGACCATTTTTTTTAAGTTTACAAAATCCCGTGCCTTTGTCGCGGAAAAAGTCTTGAGGCTTTTAAGGTATGCCTCCTTCTGCTGTTTCACAAATTCCGACATTGAATCAAAAAAATCCTCTTCCACTTCCACTAGCCTTGAGGAGTTTTTTTCAAGCCTGTGAATGCGCCTTATTTCTTCATAGGAAATCTGCATTTTTTTACACCAGCTGCGCTTTTTGCTTTGAAAGCAGGAAAACTGCCGCGTTCAACGGAAGCTCTGCTTCAGAGTTTCTGAACGGGCCGAATCCTTCCCTTCCCAAATGGAATTTTGGTGCCTTATCAATTAAAACCTTTACTGTTTCGGAACTTTCAGAGGCAAGCGCGTCGTTAAAAGCATTGAAATCCTTCAATCCTTCGAAAGAAATTTTTTTTGCAACAAAGCCAGTCCCTCCGTGCAGTGTTTCAGGCACTCTGATTATCTTGTTCAGATCAATCGAAGTCTGCCTGTCAATGTCGAGCCTTTTCTGCTCGAAAACAAAATTAACCAAAACGCGCCAGAATTCCGAGCTTTTTTTTCCTGGAAATGGGAGAAAAACGCCTTTTTCCATGTTCTGCAGGATTGCCTGCTTTTTTTCAAAAAAGTTTTTTGCGTTGGGAGTAAGCCGCACTCCCGCAATTGCCGCGATTTTTTCTATTGGCTGTGTTTCAATCATTTCCCTCAGCCCTGAAAGAATTTTTTTGGGCCATCCGAGAGAGCCTGCTTTTGGGCAGTGCAGTGCCTTTTCCTTTTCAAAAAAACCAATGCTTTCCAAATCAAGCGAATTTCCTGTAAGGTAATCAAGCAGCTCGATTCTTGCAGTTTGGGGAAGCTGTTTTATTGCGTTTCCGCGCAGGTGAACATGATAGCCTGCGGAACCTGAAAAATTTATTGATATTCCCTCTGAAAATGAAAAATCGTTTTCAAGAAATTCTTTGAGTTCAAAGACCTGTTTTTTTGCCTCTCCAAGGCATTCATTGCAGAACCACTGCTCCTTGCGCACTGGAGAGCCGCACTCTGTGCAGAAATCAATTGTTCCCTTTCCCTCCGCATTGCACTTGGGGCATTTCCAGGAATCATGCAATTGCTTGCAATTTGTTTTGATATCATCGGCGTCAAACTCGTAAACAATGTCCCCTGCAAGAAATTCCTTTGCCTGCATAGGCCTTGCGCCCGGCTTTGCATAAAGCGCTGTCGAGTATGAAACAAAAAACGGCACAGAGTTCTGCAGGAAAGAATTGAATTCTCCCTGAGAGGAAAAAACCAAATGCCTCTGGGTAATTTTTTTTCCGAATTCTCCTATTCCAAACTCTCTCTGCGAAATTTCAGGAGGCTCCTGCACTGGATGCTTTTTGTAATACTCGGAAAAATGCTTTCTCAAAAAGGATTCTTCCCTTATCATCTTGAATGCCTCCCTGCTTTTTCCTGCAGTTCAAGCGCTTTGAGCTCGCGCCTGTAAAAGCTCATTGGATGCCTTACCTGGCAGTTTTCAGTAGGGCATAATCCCGCCTCGCGCACCTTTGCACAGCCCGGGGGGGAAAGATTCTGCTTTACAATCCTGTCAATGTGATAGCGCGCAATTCTTTCATTGTAATTGCCCTGCTTGCTGAACAATTCAAGCAATTGCTCTTTTGTCATTCCTATTGAATTCAAAAAGGTTGCAATGTAAAATCTTGCAATGTGAGTCATGTGCTTTCCTGAAACCAAATCCGCGTACATGCTTTTCATGCAATCTGAGAAAAGATTCGGGTTTATTTTTCCCGAAATTTTTGTTTCGAATTCTTTTCTCGAAGCAAGGAGCATCTGCTGCAGCTGCCTTGCGGAATTTTTCAAAGAATTGGGAATTCCTTCAAGGGGAACGGGAAGAGAGGCGGAAATTGCGGAAAGAATTGTTTCCGCGAGAAAATCAAAAAATCTTTTTTCCTGCAGAAAAACCTTTCCAAGCGCAACATGCTGGTTGACAAGTTTCAAAGACATGCGCCGAAAATGTATTTTCAAAAAGTTTTGCAGAGGGATGGAAACAAAAAACCCTTCGCCTGAATCTGCGGCAATTTCAAATTCAATGCCGAGCTGCCTTGCAAGCTCAAGCGCAGTGTCTTTCCTGTTTTTTTCAAGGTCAAGGTATTTGAGGAAGGATTTTGAAAGCATGAATGCAAACTTGTCATTGAGCATTGAATCCTTCTGCATTGAAACAAGAATTTTTGCAATCGGAAAAGCAAGTATCTCCTGCAGTAACAGCTCGCTCGAGCGCAGTTCAATGTAATAGTCCTTTCCCTTTGCCGCATTGAGCGCCATTGCCTCTGCCCTTGCAAGCACTTCCTCAGGAAGCTCATCGAGTGAAAGATTGTTTTCGCGCAGAATGTTTTTTGCCTCTCTCGAAAAAGGAAATCTCTGGGCAAACTGGAGTTCAGAAATAGAAGAGTGCATAACAAAAATGCGGGTAAAAAGAATAAAAAGCAAATGCAAGGCGGGTTTCCGCAAATCACAACAGAGAAAGCTTCAGGCTTTTTCCCATGCTTCGTCTTCCTTGTTGTCCCACAATTCCTTCATTTTTTCCTGCTGGATTCTGCGCAAAAATTTATCGCGATGATGAGTTAACATAATATAAACATATTAAAACAAAATGTTTATAAACATTTTTTACAATATTATTTATGGTGATTTTATGGTTCGCATGATAAGCGTTACTGATTCCACTTATGACAGGCTCAAAACCCTGAAGGACGGCAAAAGCTTTTCAAAAATTCTTGATGAGCTCATGGATGAAAAAAGCATGAAAATAATGAGCTTTGCTGGCATTTTAGGCAATGAAAGAAGCAGCGCCGAAATAACTGAAATGCGGCGGACAGACAGGCTTGCCGATAAAAAAAGGGCAGAACAACTGAAAAAGAAATGGGCTGAATAAAATGGCTTTGCTTGATTCAACGATAATAATTGATTTCCTGAAAAACAAGCCGAACGCAGTAAAGGCAATTGAACAATTGCTTTCTCACGGAGAAAAACTTAAAACAACTGTTTTCAATTATTACGAGATTTATTTTGGCGAACTTGCTTTCGGCAAAAAGCAGGCCACTCCGCAGGTGCTCGCTTTTCTGGAAACACTTGAAATTATTTTTCCAAGCGTTGCGTCAATGCAGAAAAGCGCGGAAATAAGGCTTGAACTGCAAAAAAAAGGCAGGACCGTAGGCACCAATGATTTGTATATTGCAGGAATTGCAATAACAGCAAACGAAACTCTTTTCACGCAAAACCTGAAGGATTTTGAACAAATAAGCGGATTAAAGGCGCAGGGATATTAAAAAAATTTCGGGAGTGGGTTTCCGCAAATTGAAAAGCCTGCGCTTAAAGTATCATGTGCGCCAGTCTGAACTGGATTGTACTCGGCCCTATTGCATAGGAGATTTTCATTGGCGCGTCGCTTTTTAATTCGAGAAGGATTTTTTTGTCAAGGTCTGCTTCCTTTACAATGTTCTGCAGAAAATTCAGGGAGTATTTGCTTGTAACTTCTGCGTTTGTTTTTACCGAGGCAAGCTTTGCCTGCTTAATTGTTGTTTTCAATGTTCCCCCGTTGCCGACTGATTCAATTGCCAAAGAATTGTTTTTAATCTTGAAAACAACGCTGCTGCCGAACAAAGCCGCGTCCTTCAAGGTTTCTTTGAGAATGCGCGAATTGATTTCAACCCTTGCGTCAAACTTTACTTCTGGAATGTTTATTTCCTCTTCATTAATGTCAATCAAGGGCAAAGAAAAATTCCTTGAAAGCTCTCCTTCAAGCGAAAGAAAAAGTTCTGATTCAGAAAGAGTCATTGAAAGCTTGTCTTCCGGCATTGCACGATTCATTATTTTGCTCAATTCAACCAAATCAACCCCTACAAGAGAGGGCTCTATTTCATAGGAATCAAAAATGCTTTTCGGCAGGCTGAAGTCAACCAAAATAACCTGGCTCGGGTCTATTGCCTTGAAAAAAATTCCCGAATCTGAAAAATGAAAATTTCCTTCGGAAATAAAGCTGGAAATTGCGTCAATTGCCTTTTTCCAGGGAAGCATGCTTTTCAGTTCAATTGCCATAAAACCCCGACAAATAATGCGTATACTAATGGCTTTGTAAATATTATTAAACAGTTTCTGTTGCAAATTCCTTATCAAAGATTTGCCCTTCAAAACTTGTTTTTAACGGTTTTTAAAATGAAAAAGCAGAACATAGTGCTGTTTATGCCGCGCCCTTCCGAATACGGCTATTACCTAGGGCTGCCGCTCGGATTGATGCAGGCAGTTTCCCTGGTTGACAAAAAAAAATTTGAAATAAAAATTTTTTCCGCAAACCCGAAAACAGACTACAAAAAGGAAATAGAAAACGCTGTAAACGAAAATACTGTTGTTTTCGGCGTAAGCTCAATGACTGGCTTTCAGATAAAAAACGCAATTGAAGCAATAAGGGTTGTAAGGAAAAAAAACCCCTTTGTCCCTATTGCCTGGGGCGGATACCATGCTTCCTTATTGCCGGAGGAAACCCTGAAAAGCAATTTTGCAGACATAGTTGTAATGGGGCAGGCGCAGAGAAGCTTTGCCGAGCTCGTGGAAGCGCTTTCAAAAAAAACTCCTCTCGGCGGAATCAGAGGCATCGGATACAAAAGCAGCGGGAAAATAAGAATCAATCCGCCGCGTGAAATAGAGGACATCAACAATTTTCCC
>DATDTD010000062.1:0-7950 GCA_035290965.1 archaeon
ACAGGCGCGCCAAGTGCCCTGAACAAAATCCACAACGGCTTTGAATAACAATGCATTGTTTCCGAAAAACCAGAAATAATTCTTCCGTTTGTAAGCACTGAAACTCTTTTTGTTTTTGAAAACTTTCCCGCATTAAAGCCCAGTTCTTCAATGTCTTTCCTGATTTCCTGCAGGTCTGCCTGCCTGCCGGCAAAAGTAATTGTACAACTTGACTTGTGCTTTTTCATTGAAACGCTTAATCCGCCGTCCCCGAAAATAAATCCCAATAATCTTGCCAATGCCAAGATTTTTTCGTTTGAATCGAGCAATGGAACAAGCCCTTTTTCTTTGAGCTCGTTCAGTATGTACTGCCTGTCTGTTTTTTGCGGGCAAGCATCAAGAATTTCCTTTTCCCCGATAATTGTTTTATTTTCAGGCATTTCAAATTTTATAGGCCTGCCTGGCAGCACTGCGACTCTTTCCCCTGATTTCAGTTTTTCCAATGCGATTTTTCCAAAGCTTTCGGAAAAAAACGGGTGGTCTGCGCTTGCAATTATTTTCCTGTTGCTTTCTTTTGTCTGCAATTCAAAAACTTTTTTGTTCGGCGCCATGCTTATGTGCCTTGCAATATCGGCTTTCTTTTCGGCTTTGTTGTTTTCCCAGTCAATGGAAACAATTTTTTTCTCCTGCCAGATTTTTTCAAATTCCTTAATGCTTGTGCTTGAATAATCGTCCAAAAGCATTTCTGTTTCGGGTGCAACGCACATGGGCCCGTCCGGTGTTTCAATTGGATCAAGCCTTCCCCAGTGTGTTCCGTGAACATCTCTTGCCTCGTATAATTCCCTGTTCTTGTTCAATGGGCTTTTTACTTTTCTCAAATCTGTAAGAGGGCTTATGTAATTTACCCTGTCCATGAATTTGCTTACTCCTGTTGCCCTTCCAATCCAGTTGCCCGTGCTCATTGCAAACCTTATTCTTTCGCTTATTGCTCCCGGCCTTACAACTGTTGCGATGTTCAGCTTTCTCCTTCTTGTGATTGTCCTGTCAATCTGGAATCTTAAATCCTTGATAAAATACTTGAAGCTGTATCTGAACAAATGCTCCATTAATTTTCCGCTGAGCTCCAGGCGCTTGTTTGAATAATGGTCCTTGTCGTCCTCTCCTCTCAATCCATAGTGCCTTTCGATTGATTTTGTTGCCATCATTGTGAGGAAATATGCCTTTGCAAGCCTGTCGAGTTTTTTCTGCCCGATGTGGGGGAGTAAGAAAGCGTCTATTACTTCCTGCGCTCTCCTTAACCTGTAATCTACTACCTGCCCTGGCGCAACGTATTTTCCAATCCTGTCAAGCGCTTCTTCCTCTGTTTTTGCAATAGTGTTCTGCCAGTTCAGAAGAACATCGTTTTCAATTTCCTTTTCTTCGGGAAAAGCATCCTTTATGTCCTTCAATGAAATTAAGCCGAGGGCTTTTAACAAAACAAACAATTTTAGTTTTC
This sequence comes from archaeon, assembly GCA_035290965.1. GTDB lineage: Archaea > Iainarchaeota > Iainarchaeia > Iainarchaeales > JAGVNX01. Next base: position 1,475 of record DATDTD010000062.1, read on the forward strand.
TCGGCGAAGCAGGAAATGTAACATAGAGCATTCCGTCAAAGTGCCTTGCCACTCTTACTCTTCCCCTGAAAGCGCCTCTTGTTGAAATTACTTCTGCGGCAACTCCCTTGCTCATTTCAGAAAGCAACACCCTGTCGCTTGCAAGGACTTCCTGTGTCATAAGCGCTTTTTCGCTGCCATTGACAATAAAATATCCGCCAAAGTCCCTTGGATCTTCGCCCATGTCAATTAGTTCATCATCAGTCTTTCCGTTTAACCAGCACAATTTCGATTTGAGCATTATGGGCAAATCTCCGATATAAGCCCTTCTTGTGTCCTGCTCCACATCCCTTCTGAAAAGCTTCATTGTCAAAAAGATTTTTCCCGCATAAGTCCTGTTTCTTATGCGCGCTTCCATCGGAAAAAAGCTTGTGCGCGGGCTTCCGTCAGCCTCTGTAATTGTGGGCTTTGAAAGCTCTATGTTTGCAAGTTCAATCCTTACTTCCTCTATCTTGGGAATTATTTCATTGTTTTCTTCCACAATCAGGGGAAGCTTGTCATCAACGAACTGGTTGAAGGAATCAATCTGCATCTGGGCAAAGTTCCTGTTCTTGAAATAAGCCTCCAAAACTTCCCAATTTTGCATCAACACACACCAAAAAATTTTTTAAATTCTAGTCGATTACGCGCCTGTAATAAACGCTTTTTCCCGCAGTGGGGGAAATACGTATTATTTTTACAATGTCGCCGGGCTCTGCCTTCATTTCTTTTATTGCCGGGTCAGAGCTTAGAATTTGCGGCATTTGTTCCATAGCAAAGCCGGTTTTTTCCGCAAGTTCTGCAATATCCTGTTTGGAAAGCAAAACATGCTTCGGGACTAAAAAATGAGTATCAAGTTCAGAAACCAAGCACACCACTCAACGAAACCAAGCGGTTTTTTCTGCAAGCTGCCCGATATGCTTAGAAATATGGCTGAATTTCAACAAATTTTATATGAGGCATCAAAAACCAATTTTTGCGCACCCAAGGCAAAAAAACCGCTAAAAACATTTATGGCTAACCCTTTATTTAGATTATTTATTGACAGAAAAAAATATAAACGTTCCGTGGAAGCCCCTGTGCCTAACTGCAGAAGCTATTCTCAGGAATCCCGCTTCCAAGCTTCGATAAAAGCTCGCCCTGCAGGACTTCTGGATTCCACCAGAACTCAAGGCTTCCTGCATCAGCTGAAACGCATATCTGCCTGCTTTCTATTTTGCTGAAAACATTGCTCAACTGCTCTACTTTAAAGGGGGAATTTACAAGGCTGAGAGGCGGCGCATTGGTTGCAGTCAGCTGATTGTTGGACGCAACTGCATAATATGTTGTCTGAATCTTTTCGTTTGAACAGTTTTTTTTCAGCAGGACATCGGAAGCAATCGGATTGAAGAAAATCGAGTTCAGGAAAATCCTGTCAGTGCTTTCATTCTGAATTTTATCCCAGAAAAATCCGTAAGTGCCCGAATTGCACTGCAATCCCGCGGAAAGCCTGCCGTCAATCAATGAATCCTGCTGTGCAAGATACAATTTGTTTCCCGAAAAGTCCTTGCAGTTGTCTGCCATTGTGGATGCAAAGCCCGCCCATATGCCGAAGCCGTTTGCTTCGTCGTTCACAATCGGAGTTCCGTTTGCATGATTGTCTGCAAGGGAATAATCAAGCGCGGCATTCCCGTTTTTTGCCCTGACCTCTGCAATTACAGGGGCTGCGTATCCCGGCAGAAAGTCAATGCTCTGTCCTGAATAGTCGTCCGGATTAAAGCTGATTTTCAGGACTCTTGCCCTTAAATCTCCCGCATTGAATTTTTTAAAGTCTGTTTCAAGCGAAAAATCCACGGGCTTTTTTCCGGAAGTAATGCTGTCAGTGGAAATATTCGGCGCAATCCAGAAATTGCTGTTTCTCGTGAACTGCGTGCCATAATTTTCCCTGCCGCTGCCAGAGCCTGCTTCCGCCCCTATTAGCCCGTCCACTGCCATGTGATAGAACGGGTTGTCTGTCCCGCTTTCCGGAGTGTTCTCCCATTTCTTCAGGTTCACGCTTATTGCCACATCCGGCTCTCCCCCCGAGGAAAAGAAATTATACTGCAGCGGCGCAATGTTCACTGTTACCCTGTATTTTCCCGCCGGAATTTTTGTCCCGCCTTCCGAAGGAATTTCAGTTCCGTCAAGATAAACCTTGAAACCCGTGCCCGCAAAAAATTCCCCCCACTTTTCCTGCGGATTGTCTGCAAGCCACGAAGGAGTATTGAAGAATGACGAGTTTTTGTAATAATTTACAAAGTCTTTCCTGAACTTGCCTGTGTAGTTGTCCTCTATAAGGAATGCGTCGAAATTCCTGTAATTCCCGGCTTCTTCGATGTGGTCGCCTATTTTTCCTTCCTTGTTCCATTCGGAAATTGTGTAGAGTTTTTTCAGCAGTGAAATGTAAAACTGCGCCTGGTCGCAGTAAATCCATTTCGGGTTTGTTGAGTCGCAGGCATTTGTTGCAATTCCCGGGTTTCCCGAGCTGAGGCCGCTGCCGCTTGCCGGGTCTCTCCAGTCCCAGTTGAATTTTACGCGCGGGATAACAGGATTGTCGGCACCGGTATATCCGACAAGGCTGCCGAGCAGGCATGTGCCCTGTTCTCCCGCATCGAGCCTTAGCTGGAATGCCTGTGCAGAAACAGGCAGAGCCGCCTTCAAAACCATCTGCAATAATCTTTCCCCTCCTGTCTCTCCGCCGAATGATTCCGCATATCCTCCAGTATCTTTTGCAGCCTGATTGTACATTTCGAAAACATCGTTCAGGTTAGGGTTTCCGGTTGTCAAATCATTGAACGGAACGCTGTTTATTGGAAATCCGTAAAGGAAAAACAATTTTGCCTTTGCGCTGTTTGCAGCGCCTTTAAGCTGGTCTACGAATGCAATTTCATTGTCAATGCTTGATGTTCCGTCAGCGGAAATCCGCCACTGCGGGCCGCATTCGTAATTTTCATAGTAATCCGCGCATCTTTTTCCTGTAGGGTCGTTGTCCACAACCCCGATTATTATCCTGTTTGAATTTGTGCGCCAGGAATTTTTTGAAATCACATCCTGCATTGCGGGGCCCCATGCCTCGCTGTTATGGTCATAGCCCCCGTTTGCCTTGTCCCCTTTATTGTCGGCCGGGCTTTGGATTGCAATGTTTCCGGCCCATTCCGCTGGAGTTTCGCTGAACATGCTTGCGCACGGCCCTATTGCCTCAATCCATGAATTCGGCAGCGCAGAGTTTTCGGCTGCCATTGGATAAATTTTTATGTTGGCATTGAATCCGTTTTCATACAGGCCTGCCTGCATGTCAATAATTTTGTGGCAGAGATTGCGCCAGGCATAATCCATGCTTCCCGAGGTGTCTACTACAAACGCAATGTCAAGGTCTTTTGAAACATTTGTGTAATTCTGCGTAACTGCAAAGATTTCCGCGCTTGTTCCCGAGACAATGTTTGAAAACAGCCCGTCTTTTTTGAAGAAAACCTCGTAGTCGCTGCTAGTGCCTGTGACAGCAAAGAAATCATATCCCGCGCTCAGTCCGAGCCCGCCGAGGTCGCCTATTTTGCATGCTCCGCCGCTTGCAGTGCAGTTTCCCGTTACAGGGCGCGTGACAGCCTGCTGAAGCGCGTTGTTTGAGAAGCGGTATGCTGTTATGGTCGCGGATACAGCGAGATTTTTTTCCATGGAAAAACTGCTCGGCCTTGTAAGGTCGGCGTATGCCAGCAGGCCATAGGGCTGCCCTGCAAGGTTTACCTTTGAAATTGTAATGGGGACTTCGGCGCGGTTTATCTGCGATGCATTGAGCACTGCCTTTATTTTGCTGTCTGCGCTGTCGGCAAAAACAGTCACTTTAGGGGAAGAGCTTGTTGCCTTGTAATCGATTGTGTTTCCTGTCTTGAAGACTTCAAGCGCAGCCTGAGGAATGTCGTCAATTGCCTGTTCTGTTTCTGTTGAAAAATTCAGCCCGTCTCCTGCCGCCGAGAAAGTGTTGGAATAGCTCAGAGTTTGTTTTACAGTATCGTAAAATTCAAGAGTAGCGCTTACAGGAATTGCCTGTTCCGGAAATGCGTGCTTTGCCAGCCTAACCATCGAGCCCACTGTACTGGGGAAAATGCCCGCGTCGGGATATTTTGAATCGTTTGATGAAACACTGCAGGAATTTTTTATTTTTCCCGAATCAGAATTCTGGTTCTGGAAGTTGAAAACAAACTTGTCTGTTTCGCTGCCTGTTTCCTGCAGTGCAAGGCAGTCCCCGCCTGTCTTTGAAAACCTTGCAAATATTTTTGCAACTACAAAACCTTCGGGATTCGCTGTTTCGGATGCAAGCTTTGCGCGCAGAACAATGGGATATTCCCCCTGAATGCCCGAGCTTGAGCCGATTATTACTGTTTTTTCATCAGCCTTTTCCATTTCAATTGTATTGTCAGAGCCCGCACTTGCTCCCGCAATGTGTATTATTGGAAGCGCAGGAGCATCCATTGCAGACAGCGTTATCCTTACTTTTTCATTGCATGCCGTTGAAATTTTTGCCTGCAGGAAATCATTTGCTGCCTTTCCCGCAAGAACAAATACCTGCGGAGTCACTCCCTGAAGGACGCTTGCATCGTTGATTTTTATGCAGCCGTAATCCTGTATTACAGGGACAAATACAAGGCTTGTAAGGACTGGAATTGTTGTTGTAAAAGTCCTGTAGCCAGGCTTTTCCACCTGCACTGTTATGCTGCTTATTCCCGCTGCATTTTCCTGTGCAAAGCTTATTCCAAAGATTCCGACTCCTGTTTCAGGAGCCGAAGCCGAGTCTGTTTCTGCAATAACAGTATTGTCGGGTTTTTTTATTTTTATTTTGGCTCCCGCAATCGGTTTTGCTGTCAGTGTTTCCTGGACTCTTCCCCCTATCTGTATGTCCTGCTGCACGCTTGACAGCGATACTGAAGCCGGAAGCCCGAGCACTTCAAGTTCCTTTGCCCCTTCAACAAAGAAATCACGCGAGGTTGTTGCGCTTGAATCCGAATTCGCGGGCGTTGTAATAAGGGAAAATTTTATTGCCGAAAGTGTTGTGTCGCTTTGCGGGGTAATCTTTATTTTGTTCAGCCCTGTATCGCTGCTCAGCAGTTCTGAGTTTTTCGGGAAGGGAATTCCTGAAAACGCGTTTATGTCAAAGCCCGAGATTGTGTCGCCTGCACTAAGCTTCAGTTTATTGTCGATTGTTCCCGCAGCAACAATGTTTTTCACATTCAGGGTTGCTGATGAATAGCTGTTGCTGCTGCAGTTTGATATAACATAATCCAGGAAATAATCCGAGTTCTGCGCAAGATGGGTTTTTGCAATCAGCGGGATTATTGCTCCCGCGGAATCATGCAAAACAAGCCCGTATGCAAATCCGCCAGTGCTTGAACAGAAATTCTGCCCTATGAAGAATGTTTTTAAGTATTCGGGAGTTTCCACGTCTTCTCCCGCAACCTCTGCCTTTGCGGCTGTGCGCATTTCTATTTCAGTTCCGTCTGCAAGGCCTGCTTCAATCCGTATTTTCAGCATTATCGGGACAATTCCTCTTCCGAGGGAATTCCAGGTTATTACTGCCTGTTTTGAGTTTGCCTCTATTGCACAGCTTGAAGGCGTTGAATAATAATCAGCAGAATCCATGCATCTTGCAAGCCTTATTGAAGGAGAGGCAGGCGCTGAAGCGCTTATTATCTGTATGCGCCATCCCGCAGTTGGCAGGTCAAGCTGTGATTTCAGCCCTGCATTGAAATATTCCGCAATATTGCTGTAATCTGCATTCTGGGGCAGTATGAGATTGAATTTTGCGTAAAAAGTCTGTTCTGTTGTTGAAGAATCTATTTTGTTTACTTTAGTTCCAGTACATGCGGCATTTGAGCACAATGCGCTGAATTCCACGAGTATGTCTGCATCCGAAGGATAATTGCTTTCGGGCACAAGCTCTATTATTTGGGTTGACTGTCCCTTCACGATTGCAATTGCGTTGCCGTACGCAGGCAGGTATCCGCCCGCTGTTGCCTTTGCAAAAACCAATGTGGTGGATTTTATTCCTGTTGATTCGCATTTTCCGTTTGCTGTTCCTGTAGTTCCCGTTGTGCAGGTTGACAAAACAGCCCTTGTTGCGGAATCATAGATTGTCACTGTTGCATTCTGAATCAGCGATGTTCCGCCGGCTTCTCTTGTTGTTATCACAAGAGTTCCTTCGGTAAGCACAAGCCTTATGTTCACAAAGCTTGTTTTTTTGTTTTCAACATGCACTGTTGCCTCTCCTAAAAGGCTTCCGATCTCTGCCCTTACATTGTAATCTCCCGCAGGCAGCGCTGTAAGCAGGGCATTGCCGTCTGAATTTGTTAAGCTGTAAGGATAGTTTACAATCAGGCCCGGATTGTTTTTCGGGGACAGGTATATTTTTGCGTTTGCAACTGCCTTGTTTTCCTCGTCGAATACGTGCA
>DATDTD010000063.1:0-2227 GCA_035290965.1 archaeon
TCAGGGCGAAAAAAATAATTCTGATTGCAAAGGGAAGGAAAAAAGCGCTGGCAGTAAAAAAAATGTTTGAAAGGCCTTCCTTAAAAATTCCGGCTTCATTCCTGCAAAGGCATAAAAATGCTCTGGTTTTCTGCGATGCGGAAGCCGCATTGCTCCTGAACAAAACAAATAAAAACCGTTAATCGTTATTAATTACTGTTAAATTACCTCTGGAAAGTGTAAAAATGAGGATTGGAAGAATAATCGGAGCGGGAATTGTTTTCGCAGTAATAAGTTTTGTCATCCACATGATTGAATCAATAGCCTCGATGGGCTATTATCTGGATCCCAATTATTTTTCAGTGTGGAGCAAAATAATGATGCCTGCCGCCGGGCCGCCTCCGCCTGAATTTTTTGTTCTTTCGGTTGCATTCGGATTCATAGCGGGAATGCTTTACGCGTTTGTTTTTGACAAGGTGAAATCATGCATAAAAGAACAGTCCGCAGTGAGAAAGGGATTGTATTACGGAGCACTGCTGTTCCTTGTTGCGGGAATTCCGATGAGCATGACAATGTTCTTAATGATAAACCTGCCAGCAGGGCTTACTACAATCTGGACACTGAGCGGATTCATAACTTACCTCATCGGAGGAATTGCGATTGCAAAAATAATGCAATAAAGAATTATAAATTTTTGAATTGAAAGGAGGTTGAAAACATGGCAGCAAAAAAACCATTCGGCGGATATTCGATCTGCTTCAAGGGAGACACCGACACAATGGAAAAAGTCTTCGGAACAGGCAACATTGCTCCGAGCGAAATGACAAAAAAGCTCTGGGTACACGTCAAGGCAAAAAAACTCGCAGGAAAATAAAATTTTTTTAAAACAGGAAGGCAGGGAAAGCGCGCTTGCGCGCCTTCTCCTTATCTCTTTCTTTTTCCTAAAAGGCAAAAAGAATTGCTTTAAAAAAATACCCAAATTCTAATTAGTTAGCGCATTGCAGATTGAAAAAATCAAATGCCCTGGTAGTCTAGCGGTTAGGATGCGACCCTGTCACGGTTGCGACCCGGGTCCGATTCCCGGCCAGGGCGACTTACCTTCTATTTCTATATTGTTCACATTGCAGAGCCGAATCGCTTATTGACGGAACAAAACAAACCATTAAAAGAGATTCTGGAATTGATAAAATCAAAGCAATAAAAAGGTTTTTTTATGGTTGAAAAGGACAGGCAACGGAGTTACAGCTGGTATCTTGACAAGGAAAAGAAGAACAAGGTCTTTATTCGCTTTGTTTTCACTTCAGACGGCAAAAGCCTGGAAGAATTTTCAGTAAGCTATTGCCTGATAATTGATGAGAAGCCACGGGAAATATTGCGCTATGATTGTTCAGCGCGGGAAAAAGCGCATATGCACCAGTTCTTTCGCAACCATCATGAAAAGAAAAATTTGGATAAAGAAATAAGTTACGATACAATGCAAGAGTTTGTTGACAATATAGAAAAAAAATGGAGGCAATACCTTACAAAATTCAAAGAAAAATAAGAAAAACAAACTATTTATATAACCTAACGTGTTATAATCTTAATAAGCGATACTTGGTTTAAAATTTAGGGGGATAAAAAATGGATAATTTGGTAATTAAGATTGGGGCCGATAAAAGAAAAGAGCTTAAAGCGGTTTTTGACAATCCCCAAAAAGCAAAGAAAAATACTCACACGCTTTTTTTGGATACTAATAAAGACCTGTACGAAATTCTTTCGCCAAAAAGATTTGAACTTCTTAGATATTTAATTAAGCACCAAGCCGAGAAACAAACAATAAGCGAAATAGCCGATGAACTAAAAAGAAAACAAGAAGCAATCAGCAGAGACGCAAACTTGCTAAAAAAATACAATCTAATCGAAAAAATCAAAGAAAAACAAATGGTCTACCTAAAAGCACTTTATAGCTCATTGGACATACAACTAGCAAGCACGTAAAAAAAATTGTTTGAATCAGAAATCCGCAGGGCAGTGTTTACTTATTTAATGCTTTTGCAGTTTAATTTTTTTTGATTGCATGTCATTCGCTTCTGTTTTTTGGAGAGCCGCAAAATCCTACACGGGCAACATGTTCGGCATGCCCTCGCCTTTTTTTGTTTCACATATTGTAACGCTTGACTGCAATATGCGCTGCAATTACTGCACTTTCTGGAGGGAGCAGAAAAAGCAAAAGCCGCTGGCAAAAGAGGAAATTTTTGATTTTTTG
>DATDTD010000064.1:0-64373 GCA_035290965.1 archaeon
TGAAAGCCGATACAGTTGTTTTTTTGAACATGCCTACTGAAGCCGCACAGTCCCTGATGAACGGCAATGACAGGAAAAAATCCTACCGCAAGGGAAAGGAAAAGGATTTGCACGAAGCAAACTCGGAATACCTGGAAAAGACTCGCAAAATTTATTCCCTGCTTGCAAAAAAGCACAACTGGATTGAAATCACATGCGCGGAAAAAAAGCAGGGCTCCTGGGCTGTGAAGCCGATAGGGGCGGTTAACAAAGAGGTTCTTGAAAAACTCAGGGCAAGGCAAATTATTAAATAGTTGTTTTCCGTTATTATTTCAGGTTTTTTTATATGGGCGCATACATTGACGGGGTAATCGAGTCCTTCAGGCATTCGCTTAATGTCCCGCTCTGGCTCTATTTCATGCTCGTTACAATTATTTTCCTTATTGTTACGGGAATTGTCTGCATTGTTTTTCTGCTTCTGGGAATTTTCCTTGCTTCGGGAATTCTCGGTACTGACATTCTGAAAATGATTTTGGATTTGGTTGCAGGCAATGCGGCCGGCTATTCCGCTCTTTTGGGCCTTTCTGCCGCCCTTACAATTCCTGCAGTCATTGCAAACCTTGCAGTTGTATTCGTTGTTTTTTTCATTGCCTGGATTATTGTGGACCTTTTAATCGGCTCTTTTTTCGAGGCAGCGCTTTTTTTCCTTGCAAGGGATTCCCTGCAGGGAGCAAAGCTTGACCTTGGAAGCGCATTTTCAAGCGCAAAGGAAAAATTCCTTGTTTTGTTCAAAGTCAGGGTCCTTGTAGGAATTTTCGTCTCGATTTTGTCGCTCGTAATTTTTTCGCCACTGCTCGCTTCGATTCCCGCTTTAATGCAGCAAATGCCTTTGCTTTCAATGGCATCGGGCAATCCAGGAACTGCCAGCTCTGCAATGCTTGCATTCATTGGCTTTTTCCTGCTCGCTGCAGTGCTTTTCCTTGTACTGTTGCTGGTTCTTTTTTTCCTTTCCCCTTTCCTTACTTTAATGGTGCCCACTGCAATTTTCTCAAAACTCGGGGCAGTCGATTCGATAAGGCGCACAATTGAAATAACAAAGGCAAAATACTGGGAATCCCTGGGATTTTTGCTCCTGTTCGGAGTTCTTGCAGGCATTGCCCTGTCTGTTTTCATAGCAATAATAATAGTCATTGAATTCCTGTCTATTTTTGCAATATTCTTCATTGCACTTGCTGTTTTCCTTGCAATAGTGCGCGTTGCACTTCAATTCGCTTTCGGCACTTGGATGAATGCCTGGACAACTCTCTCGCAGGTAATCCTCTACGACCTGAACTCCGGCCATGCAAAAAAACCTGCAAGAAAATCCTTTGTCGGCGGAACACGCTGATTCTTCTTCTGCCTGTTAACCCGCTTTTTGAAAAGGCAATCTTTAATATTCCAAAGCGCCTTAATTTAACGGAGCATCAACAATGGCAGTGCCAAGAGACCTTAAAAAAATTCATGAAATCAAGCTTGTAAATGGAAAAATTGTCAGCATCACTAACTTTTCCCAGCTTGAGCGCCGCAGAATAAAACCGCATATCGGAAGGCTGCTTGGAAGCGGAAAATCAGTAACCGGGCATGCATCCACGCTTTTTGTAGATCTCGGAGTTGAAAGCCGCAGCCTCGGGACAAGGCAGGGCAGCCGCAGAAGGCGCGGGCACTGATAAAAAGCAGTTTTTAATAATCCCGAAGCATATTAATTTACTGATTACAAAATGCCCGTAACAAAAAACCGCAGAAGAACGCGTTCTGTTGTGCACATTAAGGGAAAAACCGCGGGCCTCGGGCGCCATGCAGTGCAGCCTTCTTCCGGCATGCATCCGCAAAAGCGCTTTCGCATGCTGCTTGGCGGTGCGCGCGGAATCACTGAAGAAAAGAGAAACCGCAACAGGCTTTTCAGGGCTGGAACTTCAATTGGACTGACGCGTGATTCTGCGAAAGCAATTGCCTTATTCAAGCCTTCACAGCGCGACATTGATGCGGGTGTTTTCGGCGTAAAGGTAAGGCCAAAGCTAAACGAGATTGCCGACGCGAGAACAAAGGAAGCTGAAAAAAAATCTGCGCGAAGAAGGCGTTCACAAATTTTTAAAAGATTCTTCCGCGGAAAAAAATAAAATTTTTTCTGATTCAAGCGTCCTGCGCTTATTCTTTTGCCCTGAACATTTTTCCGTGCCCGGGAATTATATAATCCGCTTTTTCCAGAATAAGTTTCCTGCTTTTCAGCAAATCCTTTTTGTTTTTTGCATAAGGATCTTTCAGGGACAATAATTCTTTCCTTCCTGTTTTCTGCTTCCCTGTTTCCCACCACCACAAATCAGCGGCAATTGCAACCACTCCCTTTTCTGTTTGCACAATCGGAGTTGCGTGCTCGTGCGCATGCCCCGGAGTTGGAACAACCTCTATTTCTGTTCCGGGAATTTTTCCCTTAAAAGAAATTTCCTTGTCCCCGCGGTAAATACTGTCCCCGTCCAAAATATCCTTTCCGGGAAAAAGCCTTATGTTCAGGATATGGTCAGGATGATAATGAGTCAAAAAAACAATGTCAATATTCTTTGGAGTTAAGCCTTCTTTTTTCAGGGCTTCCAGAAGCAGTTTTTCGTTGCAGCCCGGATCAACGATTATTTTTTTGCCGGAATCCTCAATCAGCACAGTGCTGCTTGTAGCTTCCAAAAAATCCTTTTGTTGGCGTGCATATCCCTCTACGAGAACTTTTACAACAGCCATAAAACAAACCCAAATTATTCAGTTTGCAGTTTTACAATGTGAGCGAAGCGAACCCAATTTGCGGAGCAAATTGTTTCTTTCACAAGGCTTTCTTTTCCAAAGAAAGGCTTTGCGGGTGCCGGGAATTGGACCCGGGCCTCGACCTTGGCAAGGTCGTGTCAAACCACTAGACCACACCCGCACCTGCCTTTTCTTTTCTTTGCGAAAGAAAAGAAAATGTAAGTTGCCAAAAGAAAAGAAACCTCCTCAAGCTGCCTAAAGAAAAGAAAAATTTCTTTGGCGCCTAGATACTTTTTTCCCGACAAGGATTTTAAAGCAATTGTGCATGGGCCCGGTGAGAATTGGACTCACGGTCTCCACCTTGTAAGGGTGGCGTCATAACCACTAGACCACGGGCCCTGCCCTTTCTTTTCTTTTTGCGAAAAAGAAAAGAAAGTGTAAGCTGCCCAAAGAAAAGAAAAAACCTGAATCTTTGGCAAACAAACTTTCCTTTTCCGAAAGAAAAGAACAATTTTGGCAATATGTGCTGTTGCTAAAGAAAAAGGCTGTGGGGAAATATTTAAATACAAATAATGCCTTATAGGTTTAGGTGATTTTTTGAAAGATGTTTTTTGCTGTGCTAACAATTTCTATTTGATGCGCCTGATAGGCGCTTTGGTCATAATTGTGGGATTTGCGTTATTGAGCGGTGCAGTCCTGAATTCTTCGGATTCATGGAGGGCGGTAAACGATTATTCTGGATGCGTTGCAAGCCTTTCTGCGGATGCCCCTGATTATTCGCAGCTGCGCCTGACTTACTGCCAGCAGTCAATCTATAATATTACAGGCGTACAGATGCTTGCACAGCCTTTGACAAAGAGCTTTCAGGCACAGGTTCTTCTTACTGCGGTAGTAAAGATATTTGCTTCAATTGCAATAATCTTCTTGGGAGTATGGCTTTACAGGCCTTTTTCAAGGATGAGGGCAATGCATGCGCAGGCGCATGCAGAGCAAAGGCACCACAGAAAATAAGAAGAAAGGCAATTGCTCTTTTTCCTTTTTCTTTATTTTTAATTCCTTCAGCGGAGCAATTGCTTTTTTTGCAGAACCTTTGCAGCAATTAAGCCATTGTAACTACTTTTACTTTTTCAGAGTTTTCAAGGCGGCCTTTTTTCACTCCAACCAAGCATTCAATGTTGTTTTCCTGTGCAGCATCGACAAGCCTTTTCGTTACTATGCCGTCGAAAACAACTGCTTTTGTTGCAGGATTTTTGTGCATTTCGTCAAGAAGGTCTCTTACGCTTACTTCCTTTATTGTGTTGTTTTTTTCATCGAGAAACCTTGCCTTCAGGGAATTTTTGAGTTCCTGCATTATTGGCCCGAATTTCTGGTTTTCTTCCTGCGAAGCCGCAGGGCGAAGCTCTTCAAAAGAAGGCATTGCCCGAGGAGCGCCGTCAAATTCAAAGGGCTTTTCAAAAGGCCTTTCAAAGCTCCTGTGTTCAAACCTTTCCCGCGGCCTTTCCGAAAAATTTCCGCGCATAGGCGGCCTTCTTCCACTGCGCTGCGGCATTCCCCTTCCTCTGGTGTTTGGCTTGAATTCCCTCTGCGGAAATCTCCTAGGCGGGGGCCTGCTTGAATATTCCCGGTTTTCCATTTCACCTGAAAATCTGTACATTGCAACGGGAATTTTTCTTGCCAAACTCAAAAGAATTTCTTTTCTTGCAAGTTCCTCAACTTCTTTTCCATCGGGTGCCTTTGCAATGAATTCAATTGTTGCAGTCTGAACAAGCTGCCTTGCAATCAAATCCCCGCCCCGATCTCCGTCAACAAAAACAGTGATGTGCTTTTTTTTGCTGAGCTCTATTATTGTGGGAGAGATTTTTGCGCCGTTCATTCCGATAACGTTTTTGATGTTGCTTTTCAAAAGGTTTACAACATCCGCCCTTCCTTCAACAACAATTACCTGTTCGTTTGTTTCAACTTCCGGCCCTGCAGGAAGCTTTTCCTCTCCGAATTCGACTATTTCCGCTGTTCTCTTGTCCTCCATTATGCCTGTTGCTATTTCCTGGCTTTGGGGCATTTCAGAGGTTAAGTTCTGGAGCAATTGCTTTGCCCTTTCCGCGAGTGCGCTTCTTTTCACTGCCCTTGTGTCTTCTATTTTTTCGATTTCGAATTTTGATTCATAAGGGCCTACCTTGTCAACGCTTTCAACGCACGCCGCAAGCATGCTTGTTTTTACCATGTCCATGCTGCTGGGGGCTGTCAAGGTACCGTTTGTTTTTCCCATCTGGATTTCGAATTCAACGTCAATCCTTCCTATTTTTCCGGATTGCTGAAGTTCTTTCAGATCCATGTCTTCGCCTAACAGCCCTTCTGACTGCCCGAAAACCGCGCCTATAATATCGTGTTTTTCTACTATTCCCTGTATTTCGAATTTTGCTTTTATCAGATACTTAAAAGTGTTCAAGTATGTCTTTGCCATTAAATACCACTTCCGTGAAAATTTTACTAGAATCAGAGCAATCAATGCAGGATTTTTTCAAGGGCTTCCTGTTCCGGGAGATTTATCAAAATTTTTTTCCGCGGACTTTTAAAGCCCTGAATAATTCTTGCATTTGTTTTAAGTTTTTTTTCGAGTTCTTTTATAACTTCAAGATTCGCCCTGTTTTTTTCCGCAGGGCTTTTAACCTTGATTTTGAGTTCTTTGCTTGAATCAAACCCCGCGATTTCAAACCTGCGCGAGTTTGGGATTATTTTTGCCTTCAAAACAAAATTTTCCATAAAACCATTCAAAAAAAAATTTAACAAATTTTTTTTGCAGCACTGCTTTTTTTGTGCAATGCCTGCCAATTGCTCTAATCCTGAAAAAATTTGTTGAAAGCAAAGAATATTAATATATGCCTTTTCATGCTCCAATTCCCAGAATGACAAGATACGCAAAAGGAGCCAATGCAGAGAGAGAACTCGTGCATCTTTTATTCGACAAGGGATTCAGCGTTATCCGCACTGCAGGAAGCGGAAAAACCTCTCTTCCCGCCCCTGACATAATCGCAATGAAACCCAGCAAGCACCTTGCCTTTGAATGCAAGGCATGGGCATCCAACAACCTTTCAATTCCAGTTGCTTCCATGGAAGAATTCCTTTCCTGGTGCACGCGCGCAGGAGTAGAGGCAATTATTGCATGGAAATATCCCAGAAAAGGATGGTTTTTCCTAAAGCCCGAAATGCTGCACAACACAGGCAAGTATTATGCTATTTCAAAAAAAGACGCAGAGCGCCATAACCAGTACCTTGAGGTTGTAACAGGAATACAGGCGCAGCTGAAATGAAGCGCAAAAACAGGCTGCCTCCTTGTCGAAAGAATTATAAACAACCTGTAACTTTATACTAAAATGCAGGGCAAAGAAAAGATTTTGGCTTTGGGCATTGCGTTAATATTGTTCTTTTTAGCATCAAACATTGTTAGCCAAATTTTTAAAACAACAGATTATAGTTCAATGCAGGCAAATGCCTTGTATACTGCAGTAACTCTTGTGGCAATAGGCTTGGTTGCAATGCTTCTTGGGGCGTTCCTCATAAAAGTAGAATCCATTAGTACGGGCTTGATGGGAGGAAGTGTCCTGATTCTGATTTACGGAGGTGGCTGGTATTATGTACTGTCCCAAAACCAGCTTGAAAAAACTGTTTTGCTTGCAATAGTTTTTATAGTTCTGGTTGCGGTGGGGTATTTGAAATTCTCCAAAAAAGGCAAATCGGATTCCAAATAACCGCGCATAGTTTCTTTTTTAATCCTTTTTTTGCACAATTTATTTCATTGGTTAAAAACGGTTTTTTTATGCGTGTTCCCCTCGATGATGTGATTAACGAAGTAAAGTTCCGCCTTGAGAACAACAAGGACGGCCTGCGCACAAAGATTCTCCTGCAGGAAGCCTTGCAGGCGCTTGAGGGCTACAAAAGCCTGCTTGAACAGAAAAAACTTTGACAACAAGTACTAATTTTAACTAAATTAGTAGCTATTAGTATTTGGTTTTCAAGTAGTCTTGATTTTCTCTTCGAATTGGGCTGATTTGTAGAAAAGGAACTGTTTTTGTTTTTTTTGATAAGCAAGGTATCCCTTTTTTGCAAGGTCCAGCAAATCTGTTCTTGCTGTTTGATAAGTGACATTGTATTTTGTTTGTGTTTCTTGGATGGTAATTATTTTTTCCGGTTCTTCGATAAAGTCTTTTAGTATAAGTGATTGTCTGAGGCTTAGGTGTTTTGCTACTTTGGTCATGAGCTGGAGCGCTTCGGTGCGCTCTTTTTGTTTTTGTTTAAGATAGTCATCCAATTCGTTAATTGCCTTTGCGATTGCTTCCAGATTGTAATGAATAAAGTAATTAAGGTCTAATTCGTCATTTTCAGTATAGAGATAAGCTTTGGCATATTGTGTGTACGCCCTTTTGATTATTCTTGATATGGGCATATATTCGAAAGTCCAGTATCCTGCCTTTAAACACGACCAATAAAAAATTGCTCTTGCAGTTCTTCCATTTCCATCTTCGAACGGGTGGATGTATCCGATTAGAAAATGCAGGGCAATTGCTTTTATTATCGGGTGAATGAAGGGGCTTTGCGAATTTGCAAGATCGCAAAAGTCTTGCATTAATTGGGGTATTTTGTTTGCATTTGGCGGCACGTGCATTATTTCTCCTGTAAGGGAGTCTTCGACAGTTATATCGTTGCTTTGCCGGAATTTTCCTTCGGCACTTTGGTTTGATAGAGTTCCATTTGTCATTTTTTTGTGAATGGATAAAACTGCATTTTGAGTGAGTTGTTTATTTTTTTGGTCGTTTGATTCGAATAGTTCTTTTATGAAAGTGATTGTTTGATAATTGTTGTAAATCATTTGTTCTGAATTGCTTTTGGGTTTTCTCCTTGTACGGAGCATTTCTTTGGCAACTTTTCGAGTGGTCATGGCTCCTTCCATCTGGCTCGAGGCAATGGCTTCTTCCATCAAGGAATTGATTAAATATTTTTTCCGTTCGCCTGCCTGAAATCTTCCCAAGGACGATTCTGACCCGATTATTAGCCCTGCGTGCGAGTCGATGAAGTGGAGTTTTTCCTGTGCTATTTCAGTTAGAAAGTAGTTAAATGTTATTTCCCCTATTTTTATGTGCTTGTATTGCTGGGTTCTAAAAAGTTTTATAATGGCCCAAAGTTTTTTGTAATCTATCGGCAGGCCAGAAAAATGATACTTAAGCTCTTCCCAGTACAGATATTTGGATAAGGCATTTTTTACTGCATTGGCTATTTGAACATTGTCAAGTAATCCTGGAAATTCAGGGCTGAGGGGTTCGCTTTTCCAATTAGGCGGATTTTCAGGTTTTTTCATAATAATCGCAGCAACTACTAATTTTAAATAAATTAGTAGATATTAGTATTAAAAAGCCGTATGCCAACTACTAATTAGCTAGAAATTAGTAATTATTAGTATTTGCTGATGGCTGGTCCTGGCAAACAATTCAGATTTTTATTTTCGCTTTCTGCCATTCCTGAATTAAGAGCTTTGAGGCTGTTTTTGTGTCGGGCAAACCCTGCTTCAAAAGCTTGTTTTTTTTCAATGCAAATTTTTCAAGTATTTCTTCAGATTCTGTTTCTTCAATGCCGAAATTTTCTTTTATTGCTTCGGGGTTTTTCAATAGAATCCAGTCAATCAGCTCGAGTGCAACCTCTTCTGGCTGTTTCAGCTGCTCTGCATTTTTCGAGCTTACAAGCATTAGTTCAAACTCGTTTTTCTGCTCAAAGGGAATTATTCCCGGAGAATCCACAAGCAGGATTTTCTGGCTTATTCTTACAAACTGTTCTCCGCGCGTAAACCCCGCCTTTGGGGAAACCCTTGCAACCGCCCTTCCGCGCAGGGAATTTATTATGCTGCTTTTTCCCGTGTTGGGATAGCCAAGCACTCCTATTACAATCTGCCTGTTCGTGCTTGCTGTTTTCCCTATTGTTTCGCGCAGCCTTCTAATCCCGCTTCTTTCCTTTGTGCTCAGAAAAACGCAGGGAGCGAATTTTTCCAGTGACTTTTTTTCCTTCAAAAGAGTTTCTTTGCTCGCAAGGTCGCTCTTGTTCAGCACAAGAATGAGTTTTTTTCCGCTGCGCAGAATCTTTGTTTCCGTAACAGAATTTCTTGTAAGCTCGGGAAACCGCGCGTCTAACACTTCAAGCAGCAAATCGCTTTTTTCGATTATTCGTGAAACCCTTCCCATAAATCCCTTCTGCATAGATTCCTTTTAATTCAAAAAACCTTAAATATTCGTTTCATTCATTATACTACTGGCTTTTTTATGCAGGCAAAAAAAATACTCGCGATTCTCGCAGTGGCAGTTGTTGTGCTGATAATTTTTGTTTTTCTCCAGCCTGTTCTTTTTCCTTCTCCTAAAGAAAGCATTGAAAATCCGGATTACGTTGACCCCGGAGTTCTTGCAGGAACAGAGCTTCCGGAAGACATTCCCGCGGGAATTCCAGTAACGGGAGTAGACTGCGAGCTCCAGCCCCGGCAGTCCTCAAAGGATTACTGCTATTCGATTCAGGCACAGGATACTAACAGCGTGCAGCCCTGCCTGCAGATTTCAACTCTCGCGGAAAAAAACAGCTGCATCAAGGTTCTTGCAATGGACACTGCAGACATTTCTTTCTGCAATTACACTGAAAGCGCCTATTATCCCAATGACAATTCCAATGTGAAATATTCCTGCATTTCAGCAGTTGCGGAAGATTTTGGAGACGAAACAATCTGCAATGCGATTCCAAGCGCCGAATGGAAAACCCTCTGCATCCAGAGAGTGCAGGAATACGTTCCGCTGAGCTGAAAAACTTTTTTTTCAATTTAAGGAATCAGAGCAGTTTCAAATGCCTTACAAATTCGTCTATTGAATTTTCTTCAACAGGGCCTATGCCTATGCATGTCGCCTCTCCGCTTTCAATCTGCGTCAATCCAGCATCCTTTATGAGTGCAACGGGAAATTTTTTCCTAAGCCTTTCAAATAGTTCAAGAAGCTCTTTTTTTGTCTCAACCTTCAAAACAACTTTTTTCATTCCTGTTTCGCGCCAAGCCTCGACATCGCCATTGTGGGATTTGAGCATTGCCTCAATGCTTGCATGCGCACATTGAGCCGCGATTTTACCTTTCCCCATTTTTAAATCAGTTCTTACCACAAGAACCTGTTTTAGCGCCATAAAAAATCGTTTCCAATATTATCCTTGCTTTCCAAAATGTTTTTGCCTGTAATGCTTTATAAGCCTTTTTGCTTCGGGAATGCAGTTCCTGTCCTGAACCCCTATCTTTGTCCTTTTCTGAACCTCTTCGAATGTTTTTGCTCCGTCAAGGACAGCCTCTTCAATATCCCTGTTTGTAATTTTCAGCGCCTTGTCAATTATTTTTGTGCCTTCTTCCTTTATTCTTTCGGACTGCTTTGTTTTCCTGAAATAATCATTAATGGCTTCCCTCAAAGCCTTGTCTCCGAGCACTGAACAATGGATCTTTCTTTCCGGCAGTCCCCCCAATCTTTTCATTATGTCCTGGGGAGAAAGTTTCATTGCCTTTTCAAGCTTCATTCCGCCTTTTTCAGTTACCATTACAGTCAGGATTGAAGTGGATGCAATCGCGCTTGCGCACCCGAAAGTCTGGAACTTGCATTCCCTTATCCTGTCTTTTTTTGCGTCAACCTTTATCCATAATTTCATTACGTCGCCGCAAACCGGGCTCCCTATTGTCCCTACTCCGTCAGCCTTGTATTTTTTCGCCTCTTCCTTTGTCTTGAAAATATTCCTCGGGTTGAAAAAATGGTCCTTTACTTTTTCCGAATAAAACCATCCCTCTTTTCCCACTACATCGGGCTTGAATCCTTTCATCTTCCCACATCCTTTTTGCTTAATTCAACAGGGCTTAAAGCCCTGAGCTTCTCAATTATCGGCGGCAGTTTTTTTATTACAAAATCAATTTCCTTTTTTGTAGTCCTTTTGCCGAGAGAAAACCTTATGCTCCCGTGCGCAATTTCATAGGGGATGCCTGTTGCAACAAGCACATGGCTCGGTTCAAGGGAATGGGAAGTGCAGGCAGAACCAGAGCTTACGCAAACCCCGAACTTGTCAAGGTAAAGAATAATTGCCTCTCCTTCAACATCCAGAAAAGAAATATTTGCATTGTTCGGCAGCCTTTTTGAAGGATGCCCCTGCAGAATGCTTTTCGGGATTTTTGCCAAAAGGCTTTTTGTTAGATAATCCCTCAAAGCGATTAATCTTTTTGCTTCCTTTTTCCTTTCTCCCTGTGCCAATTCCAATGCCTTTGCAAGCGCAACAATTCCAAGAACATTTTCCGTCCCTGCTCTCAAAGAAAATTCCTGCGCTCCCCCGTGAATCAATGGCTCTATCTTAGTGCCTTTTTTAACAAACAATAATCCTGTTCCCTTCAAAGCATAAATCTTGCTTCCATTGATAGTCATTAAGTCAACGCCGAGTTTTTCCACATTGATTTCCTCAAAGCCTGCGGCCTGGCAGGCATCAGTATGGAACAAAACATTGTGCTTTTTTGCAATGCGCGCAATTTCCTTTACAGGCTGAATTGTTCCGATTTCATTATTCGCATACATTATTGAAATCAAGATTGTATCCTTCCTGATTGCATTTTCAAGCTGCTTAAGGTTAATCATTCCAAACTTATCTACATCGAGATAAGTTATTTCAAATCCCATTTCCTTTTCCAGCCATTCGCATGCATTCAGCACTGCGTGATGCTCTGTTTTCTGAGTAATAATATGCTTTCCCTTTTTGCGCAACGCAAAAGCAACTCCCTTGATTGCAAGATTGCATGACTCTGTTCCCGAGCCAGTGAAAATTATTTCTTCCGGAGAACAGCCCAAGATTTTTGCAATTTTTTCCCTTGCAGAATTCACTGCCTTTTTTGCTTCAAGCCCTATTGAATGGAAGCTTCCGGGATTCCCGAATTTTTTTTCAAGGAAAGGCGCAATTTCCCCTGCAACCTCATGCCTTGTGTAAGTAGTGGCTGCATGGTCCAGATAAATTCTCTGCATTTGCACACCGTTTTTCAAAAAAGGCTTAATTTATTTTCCTGCATTTTCCCATGCAGTTTTTCTGGAAATGATTTTCCATTATGCTCAAAAAAGCCGGAGTTCCCGGCCGTATATTTCCCGCGGCTTTGCCGAGCGACTTGTCAAGGTTGTAAATCCTTTCCTTTCCGTTTGAAAGGCAGGAAACAAAATTGCAATCCCTGAGTTCCGCAAGCGCATGGCTCACAGTGCTCTGCTTTGCGCCTGTTTTTCCGACAAGGGATTGCACGCTTTTCGGGCTTTCCGCAAGCGCCGCAAGAATCTTTATGCGCAGGTCGTTGCCCAGAGTTTCAAAGCACAGGTGATACGGAGTGTTTCTCATATTAATCCCGACTCATATGAATAATAATTCATATAAACCCTTTTAAACCTGTGCGGATGCAATGCAAAAGATTATTAAAACAAAAAACACAAATTATCTGGCGTTTTTTTTGGATTCACTGCACAAGATGTTTGACCCGAAAACAATCTGCGTGATAGGCGCAAGCAGCAGGCAGAACAGCGTCGGTTTTTCCCTGATGAAAAACCTTGCGGGGACTGATTACAGGGGGACTGTTTATCCAGTAAATCCAAAAAGGCGCAGTGTTCTGGGAATACGCTGCTATAAGGGCATTCTCGATTTGCCTGAAAAAATCGATTTGGCAATAATCGCGACTCCCTCCTTTACTGTGCCTGATATTGTAAGGGAGTGCGTCAAGGCAGATGCAAAATCAATTATTGTCCTGAGTTCCGGTTTCGGAGAAACAGGAAAAAAAGGAATGCTGCTCGAACAGGAACTAAAAAAAATAATTTCGGGAACAGGAATAAGAATGCTCGGGCCAAACTGCCTGGGTTATATACGCACTGACAAAAAAGTAAATGCAAGCTTTGCAATTCGGAATGCGCTTCCCGGAAGAATGGCTTTAATCAGCCAGTCAGGCGCGCTCTGCTCGAGCATTCTTGACTGGGCTTTGAAGCAGCACGTGGGTTTCAAGTATTTCATTTCAATAGGCTCGATGGCAGACATTGATTTTTCGGATTTGATTGATTTTATAGGAAAGGATCCTGAGGTTGAAAGCATTGCGATTTACATGGAAACAATAAAGGATGCGCGCAGGTTCATGAAAGCCGCAAGCAATTTTGCAAAAACAAAGCCGATTATTGTTGCAAAATCCGGAAAATTCGAGGAAAGCGCAAAGGCGGCTGTTTCCCACACAGGCTCAATGGCGGGAAACGATGCTGTTTTCGATGCCGCGTTCCAGAGGGCGGGAATTGTGCGCGTTGAAAACATTCTGGATTTGCTTGGCTGTTCAGAAGCACTGGCAAAACAGCCCCTGCCTAGAGGAAACAGGCTTGCAATAATAACAAATGCCGGAGGTCCCGGAGTAATGGCAGTCGATGCTGCAATAATGCAGGGCTCGAAAATTTCCGTTCTTTCAAAAAAAGCCTTTTCTTCGCTTGAAAAAACAATGCCTGCCAACTGGAGCCACAGCAATCCGATTGATTTGCTCGGCGATGCGGATGCGGAAAGATACGCCAATGCGCTTGATGCAGTCCTCAAAGAAAATTCAGTTGACGGAGCAGTGATTATTTTCAGCCCGCAGGCTGTTTCAAATCCCGAGGCAGTTGCTGAAATTGTTTCCGCAAAAGCGCGGCATTCCAAAAAAACAATCCTTGCCTGCTGGATGGGAGAATCTTTTGTCGAGCCAGCGCGTGAAATTCTGCGCAGGCATTCTATTCCCTGCTACAAGACTCCCGAAGAGGCAGTTCGTGTTTTCGGATACATGGATTCCTACAGGGAAAACAAAAAATGGCTTTTTGAAACTCCTTCCGCAAAGGAATTCCTGCCCAATCCTTCAAGAAAAAAAATACGCGAAAAAATTTCCGAGTACATTGCAAAGAAAACCCTTGTTTTGAACGAGCTTGACTCAAAGCAGATTCTTTCAGAATACGGGATTCCCGTGAACAAAACTCTTTTTGCAAAGAATGCAAAACAGGCTGTTTCAAAATCACTGCAGATAGGCTTTCCAGTTGCATTGAAAGTTGTTTCGAGTTCAATAACGCACAAAACAGATGCAAATGCAGTGGCTTTGAACCTTGCATCCAAAAAAGAAGTTGCAAAGGCTTTTTCCGAAATAATCAGGAATGCAAAAAAATCAGCTCCCAATGCAAAGATTTTAGGAGTTACTGTGCAGGAAATGATTCCGCCCGGAAACCTTGAACTGATAATTGGTTCCAAAACAGACAATATTTTCGGGCCAGTAATCCTGTTCGGCTTCGGGGGAATTTCAACGGAAATTTTTCGCGACACAAGCATCGGGCTTCCTCCCTTGACGCAAAACCTTGCAAAAAGAATGATTGCAGGAACAAGAGTTTCAAGGCTGCTCTACGGGGAAAGAAAAAAATTCAAGATAAATGTTTCCGAGCTTGAAAAAATTCTTATTGGTTTTTCGCATTTTGCAGTCGACTTTCCTGAGGTTGAGGAAATAGACATTAACCCGATAATGGTTTCAAACAACAGGCTTTTTGCTGTTGATGCAAGAATAGTGCTTTCCGAAAAGGTTCTGCGCAAGGAAAAAAACTTTGTCGGGCTTGCAATTTCCCCCAAGGCAGAATAGCGGAAACCCGCAGCCAGTTAGATTTTAAACAACCTTTTATTCTTTTTATTAATTGTTTCGCATGCAGAACATAAACACTGTTATTCAGGAGGCTGTTTCAAGCATTCAGGGCTTGGAGCAGAAAAGAAGCGTTTTTGCAAAAAAAATCCTTCCCTTTTTGAAAACAGACTTATCTTCTCTTTCTTCTCCCGAATTGCTTGAATCAAGGCTTGTTTTTCCCGTTGAAAAAATCCCCCTCGATTTCAGCATCGGCGGAGTAGATTCAGGCTTTGTGAGCAAGGAGCTTTTATCGCTTGATTTGGTTTTAGTTCGGACAGTTGGAGTGGTAATGAAATTCAAAAACAACTGCCTTGAAAAAGCGGATTATTACCCCAATTTTTTTTCCTTTCCCCTTCCCTTCCTGAGCAACCATGCGCTTGAACAGGACGAATTCGCCTGTTCCAAAAGCATCCGCAGGCTGCTCTCTGAAAACAACGCGGCAAAAAAAATAATTGAGCAGTTCAAGCCCAAATACTGTTTCCTCGACGGCAGCATTGTTCCGCAGTACCCCGACAAGCCGCGCAATGATTCTAAAATAAAGGATTTTTACCACGAGCTGATTCAGAGCTTTCAGGATTTGTACAAAACAGCGGAAAAAAACAGCTGCACTTTAATTGCCTGCGTTGAAGATTCGCGTGGAAGCAGATTCAGAAGCATTCTGCAGGAACAGGTTTTGGAAAAAGCAAATGTTTCAAGCACTGCCCTGAACGACTGCTATGACGCAATCCTGCTTGATTATCTTCTTGAAACAGGGCAGAGAAGCATGGCTTTCAGGTATTCTCCTGAAATAGAAAAGCACCCTGTCCTTATGGATTTTGAAAAGGGATTTGCGGAGCGCGTGCATGCTTTTTACATCAAGCCTGTTGCGCTTGACAGGCCTGTTCGGGTCGAATTTCTGCATTCCTCGCAGGACAATTTTTCGGATTTTGTGAATGAAATAGCGGGAATTGTTTTTTCTTTATCCTCCTTGCACAGGGAATATGCTTTTCCGAGCGTTTTGATTGAAGCAGACCTTCATGCGCGCCTGAAACCCGAAGAGATTGAAATCGTTTACCAGAAAATTCTTGACAAATTGAGCAAGAGCGTCAACCTGCGCATGCGCAGGAACAACAGGCCTTTCTAAAATGTGAGAAAAATGCAGAAAAAAATTGTAAAGCTTTGTTCGCAGTGCGGTTCGCAGAGCTTAAAGCCTGCAGTTACACCCTGGAAGGCGCAGGCAGCGGCCTTCGGGCAGTACAAGTGCCTTGACTGCGGCTTTGAAGGATTTATCATAGAGGCGGATGAAAAATCCGCGGAAAAAATAAGGAAAAAACTGCGAACAAATAAAAAATGATTCCCGCCAAAAATAAAAGCACAAAACAAAAAAAAGGTTTTTTTATGGAAAAGGAAATCGGAACAGTTATTTCGGGAATGGATTCCCCGTCTCCCTCTGCGCTTGATTTTGTTGTAAACCAGGGAGTTGTGCATAGGGGGCAGTTTGTGGAGCTTGATTATTCCGAAGGCACAATGATCTGCCTTGTAACAGATGTTTACAAAACAAACAGGTATTTTGAAAGAGCCGAAAGCGTAAAGGAATTCGAAAGCTCGGGCACAAAGCTGTTTGAACAGTTTCCAACCGCAGAATGGGAATACTTGGTTGCAAAAACAAAACCCCTCGGAGTTTTCAGGGGCGGGCTTACAAAAAGAGCGACTCTTCCTCCTGGCCCAGGAACAAGGGTCAGGATTGCATCAGCGGAAAACCTGAAAACATTTTTTCATTTTTCAGACGACGGTGTTCTGCTTGGAACAGTTGAAAACCATAATCTGGAAGTAAAAATCTCAATGAACAATCTGCTGAAAAAACATCTTGCAATTCTGGCTTTGAGCGGAGCGGGAAAATCTTATTTGGTTTCTGTTCTGTTTGAAGAGCTTTTGGAAAGGAAAAAAGAATCGGGAAGAATTGCAACAATTGTTTTCGACCCTCATGGAGAATATTCAAGCTTTGCCGAGAGAATTCCTGAAAAGGGAAAAACAGATTACAGCAGCAGGACAATTCTGGTAAAGGCAGGGGACATAAAAATAGGAGTTTCAAAAATAAGCATTAATTTTTTGGATTCATTGATTCCCGGCTTGAGCAGCATAATGAAAAGAGACCTTGCAAAAATACTCGATTCTCTGCAGAAAAAAATGCGCTCGGGAAAAGGCCCGTTTGATTTTCTGGATGTTGTGGAGGAAATAGAAAAAAGCAGCATTCACGAAAACACGCGCAATGCGCTTCTCTCCTGGATTCACGGCCTCAATGAGTTGAATCTTTTCGGAAAAACAGACAATCCCGGAATTTTTGACCTTGCACAGCCGGGAAAGCTCACAGTGGTTGATTTGTCAGAATTAATCGACCTGAGAAAAAAGCAGATAATTGTTTCTTACATTTCAAGAAGATTGTTTTATGCACGGCGCGATAAAAGCGTTCCGCCTTTCCTCCTTGTTTTCGAGGAGGCCCACCAGTTCGCGCCCCAGCAAACATCCAAAGAGAGCGCAATCAGCAGGGGAATTATCCAGACAATTGCAAGGGAAGGCAGAAAATTCGGGGCTTCGCTCTGTGTTATTTCCCAGAGGCCGATTCAATTGAGCACAACAGTCCTTGCGCAGTGCAACACGCATATCATCCTCAGAATTACGAATCCCTATGATTTGAAACACATCGGCGAGAGTTCCGAAGGCCTTGATAACAGGGCTTTGGACATGATTAATTCTTTGCGCGTGGGAGAGGCGCTAATTGTCGGAGAAGCAACTCATTATCCGCTTTTTTTCAAGGTGCGCGAAAGAAAAAGCGCTGAAAGCCGGCACGAAATTTCCTTGGAAAAGGCGGGAATTGAATTTGAATCCGCAAAAGAGCAGAAAAATTCTGAAATGGAAGAATTTCTTTGAAAAAATTAATTTTTTTTCCAAATAGCACTTTTTAAATATTTTTTGCTTCTCCATAATAGTGCCTTTTTTGGGGTGAAAAACTTTGGGGCTCAACAGTTTTATTTATTCTGCAAAGAAAAATACTCCAAAGGCAATTCCGTTCGACCCGAACAAAAAAATCGCTAATTTTATCGATGCAACCGGGGCTTCTGTTGTAAAATCAGATTCAGGAAACGGAAACGGCAATGGAAATGGCAATGGGAACGGAAACTGCGGCTTCTCAAACGCAGCCGCGGAAAAATTCAACTGGGAATCCTGCCCGCACCTGAAAAAAACTTCTCCCCATACTCTCTGCAGGCGCTTCTTCAGCATTTGCGCAAAGGAAAAATGCAAGGGAAAGTTTTTGGAACTCGGCGACCAATAAAGCCTTTCGAAGCGCTCATTTCATTCGCTTTCGAAAGCCTTGGGAAAATGCTTCACAAATTGAAGCGAAAAGCGGAATAGCGGAAACCCGCTGTCTAAAAGCCTTTTTAAGCGCCAAAACCCACTTCTTCTCTGTATGACCTCGAGCACTTCTTTTCAAAATTATTTTGCCGCTTCTGAAAAGACTGAGAATACTATTTTTTGGCTCTCCAGCGCAAAATACTTGGAAGAAAAAAAGGCAATCCTTGTTGAATTCTCTTCAGGAAACCAGAAGAGGACTGCAAGCATTGCCTTCTTTCCAAGCTTTCTTGTTTCAAAAAAAGCAATTTCAAAGGAAGACCTGAAAAATGAAATTTCCCTGCTCGGAAACCAGAAATTCACTCTTGCAGAAACAGAAACCTGCTTCAGGGTTGTTTCTACAAATTTTTCCTTTCTTGAAAAGCTTGCAAACAATATTTTTGCCTCGAACAATGCAATTCCTGTAATGCCCTCCCCCGAAAGGCAGTTCCTCATGGAAAAAAACTGGGGTTTTTTCTCTGCATTCAATTTTTCAGAATCAGAGGAAATTCCCGAAAAAAACTTTTCCCTGCCCAATATCAAAACAGATTTTTTTTCAGAGCCGCTTCCAAAAACAATTTCAGAGCTTGCAAAAATAGATTCTGAAGAGGCAAACTCTATTCTCGCGCTTGTAGCGCTTTCAAAGATTCTCTGCCTGCCGCTTGAAAAAATCCCGAGCGCTGGCTTTTTGCAGCAGGAAATTTTCCTTGAAAACATTTTTTTCAAAAACAATTTTGCTCCGGAACAATTGTCAAAGCACGACATGCACGAAATCCATCTTTCCCAGGCAGCGAGCTTTTTCAGGGGCACTCCCGAATTCGACCTTGCTCCTTTGATTCCCTCGCTTCTTACAGATGCTGTTTACAATCTCGGCCCTGATTCCATAAATTGTTCCTGCTGTGAGCCAAAAACCCTTGATGCAAAAAACCTTTTGCCAAGCACTCTTGTTGAGGTAGAGTTCCTGAAGGACGCTTTTTACTTTGAATCCGGCAATTCCTGCTTTTCAAATGCTTTCCATGAAAGCAATTCCCTGAAAGAAAACAGGCTGCAGAGAAAAAAGGAATTTTTCCTCAAACAGTTTCCAATTGGGCCTTTCAGCAGAAACCAGGCAAGCCAAATTCCCCTGCCTGATGCAGCCGTGCTTGAGCAGGATTCCTCGGCAAAAATTCTTGGCTTTAAGGAAAGGCACTGGCACTGCATGAAGCAGGAATCCCTTGTTTCAAAAACAATAAAAGCAATCATGGAGGAAACTGCGGAAGCAAATTCCTTCATTGAAAAAACCCAAAGGGAGTGCTTTGCAGGCAATGGAATAATGGGTTTTTCGGAAATGGAAAAAAACTTTTCACTGCGCTTTGCTCTTGAATACAAGAAATCTTTGGAATTTTTCCTTCTCAATCTTCCCGCGCATTTCTGCAACAGGGAAAGCAGGTTTTACAATCCTGTTTTTTCAAGTGCAGTAGAGGCTGTTTACAGCAATGCAATCATTGCATTCAATTCCATAAAGCAAAACCCTTCCACAGCCGGCATTCCCAACGAGCGCCTGAACACCTATCTGCTTGCAACAGCAAAAAGGGAAGAATAACCCCCATTTGCCTGCCTGTTTGCAAGCCTGCTTTTTCACGCTTTCCGAATGGCTTTTTTAACCTTTGCGTTTACTAGTTTTTTTGAATACATAGCTGTTTTTTTCCTGAGTGTGTTTTTTTTGGAAAAGATTTCAAGGTTTGAAAAAGCAAGGTTATTGTCGGCAAGGGCGCTGCAGTTAGCATTGGGCGCGCCTCCCTTGATAAAAATAGAGTCGGAAAGGACAATGTTCGAGGTTGCAACCAAGGAATTCGAGCAGAAAATCCTGCCATTGACTATTTTGAGGACTTTTCCAAACGGCGAAAAAAAGGAAATTTCCTGGAATTAAAAATTTCAAATTGGTGTTTTTATGGGAAAAGCTGTTCCAAAAGCAATCAAAATGCGCGTAATAGAGCTCCTTGAGGAAATTCCCGAAAAGTTTTCCATTGATTTTGAGGCAAACAAAAAAGTCCTTGACGCCTTAAAAATGCCTTTTTCAAAAGTAGACAGGAACATGATGGCTGCCTTTGTCGCAAGAAAAATCAAGGCACAGAAAAAAGCCTAATTTTTGTCTTTTGAATGAACATGAATAATCTGATTTCCTTCGGCTATTTTTTCCAAATACCCAAGCAATTCTGCCGCCTGTTTCTTTTTGTGTCCGTTAGGCAGGGCTTCAACATATTTTTTTAGTTCACGCACGTTGATTGCCCCTACTTCAAAAAAAACAAGGTTTCCTTTCGGAGTCCTGCCTACATTGGTTTCAAAGCGGTTAATGAGAATTCCCGCCTTTGAAAATTCTCTTGCAAGAACATTTATTTCTTCCTTGACTTTGCTTCTGTGCTTCAAAAAATTTTTATCAGCGGCCATGTCCTCGTAAAAGCCGTTTATCCCCTTCCTGCTTGTTCTGTTTAATGGAACTGCTTCCAAAAAAACACTTCTTTTGTCAGTGCCTGAAGCAACAAGCCTTGGAAAATGGCTTGGAAACAAAAGATGCGCCATGCTCATTGCAGTGCTGTATGCCGGATTGGGATTCCATTTTTCCCTGACTGTCCTTTTCACCAAATGAGGAAATCCTTTGAAACCGAGTTTATGCTTTTCTTTTTGTGAAAGAGAGCGCACAGCTGCATGCTCCCCAGTTATATTGACACGGCGCGGCTTTGTCATATATGCAAAAAAGAATGAAAAACAATTTTTTAATGCTTGCTGAAAAAAGCATGAACATTACTTTTACATTATTTCAAGTTTTTCGGGCATTGTTGCCCCGTCGTTTCCCTTGTCTCTCTGCAGGGCGTAAATGCTTGCGCTTGCTGCTTTTTCCATTTCCCTGTCATGCGTAATAATGAAAATCTGCTCCACAAGTTCGGGCAATTGTTCCCTCATTGTTTTGCTTAAAACGCTAACTGAATGTGCATCAAGATTGTGAGTCGGCTCATCCAGAATCAATAGTGAAAGATTCTGTGTTAAAACAAGCGAAAAGGCAATCCTGATGCAGAGAGCGGCAGCGCTTCTTTCTCCGCCGCTCAAAATTCCTTCAACCCTTGTCCAGTTTCCGTTCCTGTCCTTTACCTTCAGTTCATAGCTTCCCTGTTCTATTTCAAGCCTTGCGCTTGAAAAATCGCCGTAAGGATAAATTTTCTGCCAGATATCGTTCATTGCAAGATTAATGTTTTCCACAAGCATTTCCCGCAGTTCTGCCTGCGTTGCCTTCAAGGAGTTTGTAAAAAGAATTATTTTTTCCCGCGCTTTTTCGCTTTTTTTGATTTTTTCCTCAAGCTCAAGCAGCTGTTTTTTTACATCTTCGGCTTTTTTGAGGTCCTGGCTGAGCTCTCCGATTCTTTCATTGTCGTTTCTTTTTTCACGCTCAAGGCTTTCAAGCAGGGATTTTTCCTCAATCAGCTGCTTCTGGTTTTTTTTAAGTTCTGATTCTTCAAAGCCTGTTTTTTCAAGTTCTTTTTCAGCTTTCTCAGCATTCTTTTCAGTCTCTGAAAGGCTTTTTTCCTTTTTTTCAATTGCCTCGAATTCTTTCAAAAGTCCTTTCATTTCAAGGAGGGCTTCTTTTTCCTTTTCCCTTTTCTCTTCAAGCTTTTCCTTCAAAGAGTTTTTTTTGTCAATCTCTTCCTTTGCCTTTTTCATTTTTCCAAGCAGTTCTTTTTCCTTCAGCGCAATTTCCTCTTTTTCGGCAGTGTTTTCCCCGAGAAGGGATTTTTTCGCATTTTCATCAAGCGGCTTTTTGCACACAGGGCAGTCTGCCTTTGCATGCTTGAGCTCGTGGATTGATTTTTCAATGCGCGAAATTTTTTCCTCGTTCAATCCCTGTTCCTTTACAAGCGCATTCGCTTCCTGCATCAGTTCCTTTATTTCAGAATCGTTTTTGCTTTTTTCCCCGAGGATTTTTTCAATTTCCTTTTCCTTTTCATGAAGCTCTTTTTCAAGCGCAGTTCCTGTTTTTCCCTTCAATGACTTTTTTGTTTCCTCAATTGTTTTTTTTGTTTCGCGGATTTCAGCCTGCATTGCAAGCAGCTCTTCCTTTGCCCTGTGAAATTCCTTTTCCTTTTTTTCAAGCTCTGTTTCTTTTTCGCGGAGCTTTTCAATTTCTTTTTTTGTACCTGCGATTTTTTCTTCTGCTTCAGAAACAGCCTTTTTCTTTGCCGAGATTTTTTTTCCAAGCTCGGAAAGTTCTTTTTCATCGAAAACTTTTTTCTGCTTTTCAAGCCAGTCTTTTCTTTCTGCAAGAAGGTCTTTCAAAGAGTTGGAAATTTTCACTGCATTGCCCCTTGCCTGCTCGTATTTTTTCAAGTCAAGCAGCTCGTCAAACTGCTCTTTTCTCTCCAATGGGGAAAGCCGTAGAAAAAAGTCTATCTGGTTCTGTTCCGAATAAACAGCCCTGCTGAAGAGATTGTAATTGATTTCAAGCGCCTGTTCAATCGCCCTTGTGACATCGGTTGATTTCGGGCCTGCCAGCAGCTTGTTTTCGCAGTGCAGTTTTGCCTCGTTTGTGCCTTTTCTTTTTATTATTCTTTCAACTGCAAAATTTTTTTCATTGTAAAAAAATTCCACTGAAACCTTTGCAAATTCCTCTTTGTTCGGCTTGCTTGTAATGATTTCTTCAAGAGAAACCCGCTTGCTCTGCAAAGCAGGAAAAGTTCCGAAGAGAGCGAAGCAGATTGCGTCCATGATTGAGCTTTTGCCCGAGCCCATTGCACCTACAAGCACGTTTGTCCCGTTTTCAAATTCAAAAACGCTTTTTGCATGCGTGCGCCAGTTTTCAAGCGTGACTCTTTTTATCATTCTGACCAGTAAAAACAGCTATGGAAATTGATTAAAAAAGAAGCCGATTTTTAAAGCAGAGTCATGTTTTCCACTTCTGAGTTTTCAATGCTTTCAATGGAAGAAATTTCCTGTTCAAGCTCTGCGAGCGCGGTATCTGCCTTTTCTTCTATCAAAATTGCTGCCTTGAGAATTTCAATTCCGAATCCTATTGGAAATTTCTGGACATCCTTTACAATGCCTTTCTTTATTTTTTTCAAATCGGCAATTGCATTGTCAATCTGGTCTTCCTTGGGAGTAATCTTGAAGATTACGATTGTTTTTCCCAAGCAAAAACACCTTAGAAGCAGTTACGGCCCTTCAAAGCCGCATTCCCCGCATTTGTATGTTTTCACTGCCTTTCTGCAGTGCGGGCAGCGCAGTATGCGCTCTTTGCCGCAGTTCGGGCATTTGAACTCTACAAATCCTGTTGTCAGTTCCCTGTTGCAAGTGCTGCAAACCTTCAAGATTATCACCAAAAACCAATTATTCTAAAGTTGCCAAAATTAATAATTAGAACTTTATACAACATTCTTTAATCAGAGCGGTTTTTAAAGTTAATTCTGAAGGGCCCATAGGCTAATGGATAGACTATCCGGCTTCGGACCGGATAATGGGGGTTCGAATCCCTCTGGGCCCGCTGGATTGATTAAAAATGCGCGTCCCAAAAAAAACGCAGAAACAGAGAAAGCCGCGGGCAAGAGCTGCTGGCTGGGCAAGCCTGAAAGTGCATGACATTCCGAGCAGCACAACTCTGTTTCCTGTTCTCTTTCGTTATATCTCTCCAAACAGCAGGATTTTGGATGTAGGATGCGGTCCAGGGAAAGTCAGTTCAAGCCTGTATGAACAAGGCTATGCAAATATTTTTGGGATAGACATTAATCCGAACGCAGTGCGCTTTGCAAGAAAAAGCCTTTCAAAGCTCGGAATGCAGAAAGCAGGAGAATGTTTCAGGGTTGCCAACGCGCAAAAAATTCCTTTTCCGAACTCTTCTTTTGACTGCATAATAAACAAGGCTTTCTGGACTACTGTAACTTCAAACAGGGCAGCCATAATAAAAGAGATTGCGCGAGTCCTTAAACCGCAGGGAGTTTTGTATCTTGCAGAATTTGCCCAGAACTGGCGCGCGCAAAAATTCCGGCAGGACTATGAGAAAGGAATAAGAAAGGGCTATGAAAAAGGAACATTTGACGCTGCCAGCAGAAGCGGCATGCCTGATTTACAAGTGCACCATTATACAAAAGCAGAATTTGCTTCTTTGCTGAAACAGGCGGGTTTCAGGATTGAACATTATTCCAAAGAGCCCTTCAAAACAAGAACAGGAACACCCACAATAGGGCATGTGATTATTGCAAGAAAAAGCGCATAGTTACAAGAAGCCCTCTTTTCCCCGCAGATATCTAGTGAAAAATTCCTGAAATTCAGGGCTTTTTTTGTAGAGCTTTTCAAGGTTTTTTTCGTGCAAAACAACTGCCTTCTGCTGTATTGCCTTTTTCATGTCGGGCTTTTCCTGTGAAACAATTTTTTTTGCATATCCTGCCAAGAACTTTTCGGCGCTTGTAAATTCGCGTTCTGTTTCCAGAACCCACCTTCCCTTTTCAATTCTCGGCCCAGATAATGGCTTTTTATGGGCTTTAAGAAATTTTTCAGAATGCTCTTTCATTTCAACAGGCGGCCCTATTCTTTTCACTGCCTTCTGCAGTTGCAGGCTTTCAAGCTCGAACAAAAAAATAATATTGTTTTTTTCGTCAGTCCATTCAGCCGAAGAATCAACCTTGAAATCGTGGACTTCAAGCGCCTTGGAAATCTTTTCGCGCAGGCGCTTTATTTCCCCCCAGATAACATCAGCGAGCGCGCCTTTGGGATAGCCTATTTCAAGCCCGATTAATTCCTTTTTCTTCAAAATCTCAAGAACCTTCTGCATTGGCAACGGAGTTATTCTTTCGGGGAAAAAGAATTTCATTGAAGGCTTTTTCAGGAAAGCGTTTGCAGCGGCAACAAGCCGATTGAATTGTTCAACTGAAAGCGCAGCAGCAACATTCCGATTTTTGTCCACTGGGTCGATTATTACAAGGTGCTTCTGGAATTTTTCCCTTGCCTCTTTTTTTTGCAAATGATTTTCAATGTCAATTACTTGTCCAAAAGAAAACTTTGCAATTGCTTTTATTGCATTTGCAAAAGTCTTGTATTTCAGAATCAGAAGCTCTACAACATACCCCGGAACAGAACCGGTCTTTATTTCTGCGCCGTAGGCATCTATTCCCTTCAGAAACTGCCGCAATAATCTTATTTCGTTTTTCTGTTTTTCCGAAAGCCTTTTTTTCAGATAGCGCTGGTGGAAAACGCTCCTGTCAACGCTGCTCATTTTTTTTGAGGCATCGCTTATTTTATAGCTTGGAACTATTTCAACTTCAAAGCCGTAAATCATTCCCCTTACGTAGGGATGCTCGGAATATGCCTCTTCCCATTCATGTCCTTTGAAAACCTGCTTTCCAATCCGCAGGCCTTCTTTTTCAAACTCTTCCCTTGAAAGTTTCTGCGGGAATAAAACAAAAATATCCAGATCCCTGTCGCCTTTCAGGTGAGTGTCGCGCGCGCTGCTCCCTGCCCATACTACGTCAATGTGTTTTCCTTCCATTCCCTTGATCTGCTGCATTATTTTTTTTGCGAGCTCTGCCTCTGATTTTTTTTCCTCTGCAGAGGGAACAACGCGTTCCAGAACCTGTTTCAGCAATTCTTTCATGTCAATCAGGAAAATATTGGCAAAAACCTGTTAATATTACTATCCCATTTTTGCATTGGATTTCTGCAAATGCCCTTATGCTGCAAGCCTTTCCTTTGCCTTTGCAGCAGTGCCTGGCTTCCGCGCAAAATATCCAGTATGCGTTTTGGGATTAATGCGGAAAACATATCCTTTCCTTGGAATAGCGTGCTCAACCAGGAATCCATTTTCTTTCAGCATTCTTCTTATGATTTCCGCTATTTTGCTTGTCACTTTTGGAGTGCTGTCACTGTATTTTTCCCAAACCTCTTCTATGAAAAGCCCGACCCGTCCGATTTCTTCGGGGGAATTGACAAGTTTTTTTGTTGCTCGCATGCTGAAATATCCAGTTACTTTTCCGTGCCTGTCAACTGTTTTAATATGCCAGACCTTTAGTCCGTATCCGAATACATGCTTTGTAAGAAAATAATTAAGGTCTCCGAGAGAAGGCGTTGAAATAGCCCTGCGCAGGGCATAGAAAGGGTGGGTATGCGCAAAAGCATGTTCATTTTCTCTTGGCGGAGAAGGATAGACAAATATTTTTCCGCGGCCCTCCTCGGCTTCTCTCATGAATCCCGGCTTTCCTTTCTGCCTGTACCAGCCCATTTCCCTTGTTTTGATTTCAGGCATTGCCTCAACAATCTGGTAAGGCCTTAATTTCTGAGGGTTTGTGGCAAGCATGTGCCTTATTTTTCTCTTGGTGGCAGGTTTCATGCAAAAACAATGGAAACTTCAAATAAAAAGATTTTGCTTTTGCACTGGGCTGCGGAATTGCATGCGTGAAAAAACATATTTTTAAAACAACGCGCGGTCATTTTTTGTTCATGCTTTCCAAAAGCGAATTGCTTGCCGCGCTTGACAATGCCCTGAGATTTGAGCTCGAAGAGGGAGTTTCAAGATACTCTGCAATAATCCGGCAGGCTCCCGATGCAGAATCAAAAAAAATACTGGAAAAACTTTTGCGTGAAACAAAACAGCATGCATTGACTCTTGTTCAGCTGAAATTCCTTGTTCTGGAGGCTGACAAAAATGGCTACTGAAAGCTTTTTGCTTGACCTGCAAAGCCTTTTGAGGCTTGAACAGAACATGGAATCTGTTTACGAGAAAATATTGAAGCAGATTAGCACTCCTGAAATCAGCGGGCCGATAAAGGCAATAGATGTGCAGGAACAGGAACATGTAAGGCTGCTTGAAAAACTGATTGAAAAGCACGCATAGCAGCCTTGGTTTCAAGCCAAAAATTAATTATACAGGTTACTGCCTATTATTCTCGGTTCAAATGCAGGAAAAGCCAAAGCAGCCTTTTGGAAAAAAATTGGATTCCTACGACAACATAGAGATTACCGAGGAATTTCCCTTCAATTTGTACAATGTAAAAGCGCAGGAGCTTCCCCAGAACGAAAGGCTTATTGCAAATGCATTGGTTCAATTGATTTTAAGAAAATCCTCTTTCCACGACCTTGAATCTGTTCTTGGAAAAAACGCTTCGTTGGTTGAAGAAATCCGCAGTGAAATAATCCAGCCCATTGATGCAGAGGAAATGCTCCAGAAGTTTCCCAGCACAGAGGCATTGGAAAAAATAGGGAAAACCATTCTCGGGATTGCAAAAAAGATTCAGGTGAAAAACCCGGAGCTTTTCACGCAGATTGTGCTTGATGAAACCTTGGGCTTCAGGAGCCTTTCTTCCTTTATGCGCGACAATCTGCTTGAGGAAATAATGGTTAACGGTTTTGAAAAAAATGTTTTTGTTTTGCACAAAAGGTTCGGCATATGCAAAACAAACATTGTTGCCCGTAAAAATGGATTCCTGCACGAAACAATTTCAAGGATTGCCGCAACAGCAAACAGGCAGTTCAGCGAGCACAGCCCCCTGCTTGATGCACGTCTTCCTGACGGAAGCAGGGCAAATGCAACTCTGCAGTATGTGACTCCCGCAGGCCCCTCCCTTACAATTAGAAAATTCAATCCAGTTCCCTTTTCAATAACAGATTTGCTCGCAAACAGCACTCTTTCCAGCGAAGCCGCGGCTTTTTTGTGGACAATGATTGAGGGAATGAATATTTCCCCGAAAAACATTATTATTACCGGGGGAGCGGGAAGCGGAAAAACCTCTCTCCTGAATGTCCTGAGTTTTTTTATCAGGAAGCACGAAAGAATTATTTCAATCGAGGACACAATAGAGCTTGATTTTGCGGGAAGGGAAAACTGGATTCAGATGGAATCAAGGCCTGCGCTTCACGATATTCCCTCTGTTTCAATGGATGACCTGCTGAAAAACTCTTTGAGAATGCGCCCTGACAGGCTTATTGTGGGGGAAGTGCGCGGAGAAGAAGCCCAGACACTGTTTGTTGCAATGGACACAGGGCATGAAGGAATTCTGGGAACTTTACACAGCAACACTGCAAGGGAAATGCTCCTGCGCTTAAAAAGCGCTCCAATGAATGTTCCGGAACAAATGCTCCCATTGCTTGATTTTGTAATAGTAATGCAGCGCAGGTATAACCCCGAAAAAGGAATGCAGCGCAGGATAAAGCAGATTGCCGAAGTATCCAGAATGGACGACAAGGTTTTGTTGAGCAATATTTTCGAGTTCAACGAAAAAAAGGATGCAGTGGAAAAAACAGATGTTCCGAGCCATGTCTTTGAAATGCTTGCAAACGAATGCGGAATGCAGAAAAACGATTTGAAAAAAGAAATCCTGATCCGCCAGAAAATCCTTGACTGGGCTTTTTTGGAAAAAAAGCATTCAAACAGCGAGCTCGAGGAAATAATTCAGGGCTATTATTACAATCCCGAAAAAATCCTGAAAAAAGTAAGCGAAAGCCTCTAAGCAGAAAATTCTATTGAAAAAAGTTTTTTGTAGTGCGGCCCCTTGGGTGTTAAGGTTGACTGCATCAAGTCAAAGCCCCGCACTTTTATTTTTTCAAAAAACTTTTTTCCCCTGAGTCTTTCAACCGCAGAATCAAACTCTTTTTTATACGCTCCCTTGTTTCTTGCAAGCGTAAGATGCGCGTGAAAATCCTCGCAGGGCATTTCCAATGCAGTGCATAATTTTCTTGAAAGCAGGTTGAATTCCTCTGTTCCCTTTCCAGTCCCAAGCCAGAGCACTCTTCCCTTGAAGTGCCCTATGCAATTTATCTCTGCTTCAAATGATTCAAAGCTTTCAAGCGCTGATGCCTTTTTCTGCAGCTCTGGAATTTTTTCCTCTGGAAAATAACCCAGAAAAGCAAGCGTAATGTGAAGGTTTTCCCTGCTTACTTTTCCAAATCCCTCTTTCGGAATTTCAGAAACAAGCTCATTGAAAATTTTTTCCTTTAGCTCTTCCGAAAAATTAACCGCAAAAAACAATCTTGCATTTTCAGTCATTTCAGCGCCTTTCTCAGCTCTTTTTCAAGCCGTTTTATTGTCACAAAGTTTTTTTTGATTTTTTCATTCGCCTTCCTGACTAAAAACTCGAGGAATTCCTTTTCCACAAGGATTTTTTCACTGCTTTTAACCGGCACGGAAATTCTCTGTGTTCCTTCTATTTCAAACAAAAATTTTCCGGGTTTTGCGACAATTATTCCGCCCCTTTTCACTCCCGCTCTCTTCATTGTTTCAAGAACAATGTTTGCGTTTTCAAGAGTGCCTGTTCCCAGATGCAGAATTATAGGCTCCATTTTGAACCAGATTTCATTGGAAGTTTTTTCCTGCAGCGCGTTCCATACTTCGCTTGGCTTCACAACATTGTGCCATTTCCTGTGAAATTTTGTCCCTAACTTTTTTTCGTCCTTTGACATCTGCAGCAGGAGAATTCTTCCCGAACAGCAGCTTGAAGTGAAAAAGTTTTTTGTTTTTGCCACAAAACTGCACAAGGGAATAAGCGCCTCGTCCGCCTTTCCTTCTTGCACGGCCTTTGCGAATGTTTCTGCATGCCTTTTTTTTGTCATCAAAAACCTTGTTTCATCAGTGTCCATTTTTGCACCCCCGCAATTACTGCAGGCTTATTCTCTCGAATTTTATTTTTTCTCCCTGCAGTTCAAGCACAATCGCGTGCATGTCCTTTACTGCGCCCGAGTTTATGCAGAGAGTTTTTCCTATTTTTTCCTCTCCGAATGCTTCGTGGCAGTGCGCGCACAAATGCAGCAATGGCCGGAATTCTTCTATTATTTTTCTCACTGCGCTTGAGCCTATGTGGACTCCCCTGCTTGCAAAATCAATTTTTGTCCCAAGGGGAGGGAGGTGAGTGCAGAGAACAATGTTTTTTTCTCCCGCGCAGAGTTTTTTCAAAGTGCTGTAAATTTTTTCTTCCGAAAAATTTGTTTCCCCCGGATTTCCAAGGATAGCGCCTCCGAAGCCAATGAAAGTAAAACCTTCAATTTTTGCTTTTTTTGAGTGCAGCGAAATTCCGCGCTCTTCAAAAAACCCTGAAACTTCTTTCAGGTCAAGGTTTCCGGGCAGCGCAAGGATTTTTTTGTTCCCGATTATCTGCAGGATTTTTTTTATGTCTGAAATCCCCCCGTAATGCGTGTTGTCTCCGAGCAGCAGAACCAGTTCTGTGCCTTTTTGTTTTTCAAAAGCGCTTTTTGCTGTTTTTTCAAGCATTTCCATGCTTGAATGGATGTCCGCAAAGACTGCTATTTTCATACACAAGCCTTTTAAATTTTATATCTGATAAATAGTAATAATTTCATAACGCAGGTTTTTAATCATAAAGGGGTTTTTCTTGCTTTCAAGGTTTGCACAGATTTTCGCGCTTTTCTTTGCCATAACTCTTTTTTTTGGATTTGCATCTGCAGCAATAAAGGTTGTCCTTCCCGTTGAGGCGCAGGTTTCAAGCGGCGAGGAAATCGATTTCGGGAATGTTGCAGTGGGGGAAACCTTCAGCGTTGTACTCCAGAAAAATTCCGGAGAGGGATTTTCCTGGGACAATGTTTCAGTCAATGTCCCGAACGGCTGGCAGGCAAATTATTCTCTGGGGGATAAGACAATGATTGCAGAAATTTCAGTGCCGAGAAACGCTCTTGAAAGCGTCCAGGTGCTTTATTTTTCGCTTTCCTCTTCTGAAAAATCCGCGGAAGAAAACTTCAAGGGAGTCCTGACAGTCAAAAAAAACCTTCTTACTGTTTCAATCGACAATCTCAAGCAGGATGCAGTTGTTGGAAAACCTATTACCTATACTTTGATTGCAAGCAATGATTCGATTGCAAAGCACAGCGTACTTGTCGCTTCCTCTCTTCCAAATTACTGGTTCGAGCCATTTACAATTGCGCTTGAGCCCAAGCAGAAAAAAGAGCTAGTCCTCTCACTTACTCCGCAGGCATATGGATTGAGAAATTTTTCCTTTTTTACAAGGTCTGCGCAGAATGACTTTTCAAGGGAATTTGTTTCAGAGCTTAGGGTTGCACCGACATTGCAGGGAAAATTCCTTGCTCCCGCATACGCATTTCCATTATTTTCCT
The DNA here is from genome assembly GCA_035290965.1 of archaeon. Classification (GTDB taxonomy): domain Archaea; phylum Iainarchaeota; class Iainarchaeia; order Iainarchaeales; genus JAGVNX01. The sequence goes on from DATDTD010000064.1 coordinate 30,899, forward strand.
TATCCAACTTTGCCTTTTACCTTCTGAATTCGCTTCTTTCAATGCCATTTGCATGAAGAAGTGTGCATGAGTGGTTTTTTTTGCCTGCTATTCTGGAAGAATACTCAAAGCAAATAATTTCCCTGATTGAAGAAGGAAAGATAACAAACAAGCGCACTCTTAACGAACACAAAATCCTTTTGTGCAAAAAACTCGGCATAAAAGACCTGCCTTCAAATCCAGACATTCTTTTTTTTGCAAAAACAAGGGAACAGAAAATCCTGCGCATTCTCGGCATAAAACCCACAAGGACTCTTTCGGGAGTTGCAGTAATTGCAGTAATGTCTCCTCCTGAAAAATGCCCGGGAAAATGCATTTACTGCCCTAGCTCTCTTCTTCCGAATCAAAAAACTCCGAAAAGTTATACTGGAAGGGAGCCCGCAACAATGCGCGCAGTAAAAAACAATTTTTCCGCAAAAAAACAGATTTTTTCAAGGCTGAAGTCTCTTGAGGAAACAGGGCACAGCACTGAAAAAATAGAGCTCATAATAATGGGGGGCACGTTTCCCGCAATGCCTTTTCAAAAGCAGAAAAAATTTGTTTTGGACTGCTTAAACTCTATTTCTGGAAAAAAAACAAGTTCTCTGGAAAAGGCAAAGCTTTTTGCGGAAAAATCAGAAAAGCGCGTAGTGGGAATTACTTTTGAAACCCGCCCTGATTTCTGCGGGAAAAAAGAAATCAAAACACTGCTTGATTTCGGGGCAACAAGAGTGGAGTTAGGGGTTCAAAGCGTTTTCGATGATGTTCTAAAAAAAATAAACCGTGGGCATTCAGTGCAGGAAACAATTACTGCAACGCAATTGTTGAAGGATTCCGCCTTCAAAGTAACTTATCACTTTATGCCGGGCCTGCCGGGAAGTTCTTCTGCAGGGGATTTGAGTGCAGTGAAAAAGATTTTTTCACAACAGGAATTCAGGCCTGATTCCCTGAAAATCTATCCCTGCCTTGTAATTGAGGGAACAGAACTTTTCAGGATTTGGAAGCGCGGAGAGTTTGAGCCGCTTTCAACTGAAAGCGCAGTGAAGCTTGTTTCAAAAATAAAGGGGATTGTTCCGCGCTGGGTGCGGATAATGCGCGTACAGAGAGACATTCCGCATTATCTTGTAAAGGCGGGAGTCCAGAAAACAAACCTGCGGCAGATTGTTTCAGAGGAAATGCATAGGCAAGGAAAAAAATGTTCCTGTATCCGCTGCAGGGAAGCGGGGCTTCTTTCTTTGCGCTCTGAAAAAAAGTTTGATTTGGAAAATGCAAAAATCTTTGTGGATTCCTATTCTGCGAGCAATGGAAAGGATTTTTTTATTTCTCTTGAAGACAAGAAAAGGGAATTATTGTATGGCTTTACGCGCCTGCGCTTTCCTTCAAGTCCTTTTCTGAAGGAAATTGATTCCGAAACAGCGCTTATTCGGGAACTGCATGTTTTCGGAACTGCTCTTCCCCTTGATTCCCATGAAGATTCAGGCTTTCAGCACAGGGGAATCGGAAAAATGCTTCTGCAGAAAGCCGAAGAGATTGCCATTGAAAAATTTGATGCGAAAAAACTTACAGTGATTTCCGGCTTGGGGGCAAAGCAGTATTATTTCTCGTTGGGCTTTGAAAGGAACTGTTTTTTTGTTTCAAAAAAGCTTTTTTAACCTGCCCTGCGTTATTTATTCATGGCAGAGCATGACGAATGGCTTTTGTTCCTTGAATCCCATCCGGAACTCTGGCGGATTTCAAAATCAACTATTTTAATGAAAATCCTCGAACAGTTGTGCAAAGAATCCCTTTCCCTTGAAGCTCTTTATTTTCATTTTCCGAGCATTTCCCTGCCTGATCTTGAAGAAATCCTTGAAACCTTTATTGCAGACAGGCTTGTTGAGAAGCAGTTTGTGGCAAAAAGCATTGTTTTCCATGCAACTGAAAAATGCAGGAAATTCATGGTTGTTTACAGCAGTGCAAAAAGCTCCTTTACAGTCAAGTAAACTCCCATGAAACGCGCTTTTCGAACCATTTATAAATTATATATACTACTAAAATTTTTATTAAATATAAAAAGGAAAGGGAGTTTTTTTTTGTCCAAATCCTTGATTGCAGTCCTCGGTGCGGGAAAAGGCACCTGGGGGCATATTAACAGGCTTATTGCAGAGGAAGAATGGAGCAAAGTGCTGCTTGTTTCCAATGAATGGGGCCAGCAGAATTTTTCCGCTGCAAAACCCGTTGAATGGGTCCTTGTCAATAACCGTTCCGGCTTTGAGGTTTTAAAGAACGCAATCCTTGAAAAGCTTCCAGAGGATGAAATCTGCGTTTCGCTTGTTTCAGGCTCTGGAAAAGAACACATGGCAATGCTTGTCGCATTAAAAGAGACAAAAAAACCCTACAAGCTCGTAATTCTCACAGGGCAGGGAACAAAATATTATTGAAGCGCGGTTTGCTTTGCTCACGTTCTAATTAAATCTTTTTTGCTCTTTTTTTTGTCTTCATGTGGGAAATTCTTTTTTTTGCAATAATTGTTTTCCTGATAATCTTCATTGCCTTTCTTTTTTCAAGGTTAAGCGGCCTGCAGAAAACTCTTGCGCACACTGAATTCAGGAAGGCCAGCCAATCCGTAAAATACGGCAAGCTCACAGAGCAATGGATTCCTTTTTCGGAAAAATTTCCCTTTCCAAGGGAAAACTTCAGGTTTTTAGGAAACCCGATTGATGGAATTGCATTCAACGAGGAAAAAATAATTTTCTGCGAATTCAAGGCAAATACATCTGCCTTGAGCGAAAAGCAGAAGAGCATAAAAAAACTGGTTCAGGAAAAAAAGGTCGAATGGCTTGAATTAAGGGCTGAATGATTTTCAGATTATTCGTATGTTCTCTTTTTTTCCCCGCTGCAGTAATTTTCCCACGCCGAGTTTTTCAGGTTTTCTCCCCCTTGGGTGGGATATTTTCCGTTTAAGCACGCCATGCACAAATCGTTTTTCGGCAGGCTTATTCCATTGACAAGCCCTTCAATCGGCAGGTAGGCAAGCGAATCAGCTCCAATGTGCTGTTTGATTGCTTCAAGCTCTTTTTCCGAAAGCTCTGTTTTCATTTCTTCAATGTTTTTTGTTTTCGGAGCAGTTACGAATTCCCCGAAAGTAGACATGTCAATTCCGTAAAAGCAGGGAAATCTTATCGGAGGGCAGCTTACTCTTACATGAACCTCTTTTGCCTTTCCCGTTTCCCTTATGTAATTTACAATCGCCTTTGTTGTTGTTCCGCGCACAATGCTGTCTTCAACGAGAATTACTTTTTTTCCCTTCAAAACCTTTTTGTTCACTGTGTATTTTTCCTTTGCGCGCTCAAACCTGTTTGCGCCCTCAATAAAAGTCCTGCCGACATATCTGTTTCTTATCAGGCCTTCCTGTACCGGCGCTCCCAGAGAAAAAGCCATTGCGTCTCCCGCTGGCTTTGCAGTATCCGGAACAGGCACTACAATGTGCTCTGAAGAAATTTTTTCTGTTTCAATCTTTGCAAGCTCTTCTCCCAAAGAATATCTTGCGGAATAAACATTCCTGCCCTCTATTTCAGAGGCAACGTTTGCGAAATAAACCCATTCAAACATGCAGTGGGCTTTTCTGTTGCTTTTGCAGAACCATTTTTTTTCAATGCTTCCATTTCCGATTTCAACCATTGAGCCGGGAGCGACTGTTTCGAATTTTTCAATGCCGATGTTTTCAAGCGCTGCGCTTTCGCTTGCCGCGGCAACAATCCCGTCTTTCTGCCCGACTACAAGCGGCTTAAACCCTAGAGAATCCCTTGCAACAACTGTTTCTCCCTCGGCATTTATGAATGAAATGCTGTAAGCCCCGTCAAGTGCAGGGTGCAATCCTGAAAAAACATCCACGGTCCTTGTTTTTTTGTCTCCCGCGCACCCCCTTGCAAGAAAATGCATTATCAGCTCTGTGTCATTGTCAAGGATAAAATGATACTGGCGCGCTTCCATCTGTTTTTTGAGTTCTGCAAAATTTGCAATGTTTCCGTTGAAACCGAAGCTGAACCATTTCCATTTTCTTCCGTGCTTTCTTTCAAACGGCTGTGCAAAAGCCTTCTTGTTTCCCCCGAATGTAGAATATCTCAAATGCCCTATTCCCTTGTTTCCGGAAAATCTTTTCATAATTCCCTGAAAAGCCTTTTCGTTGCTTACTCTGAAGACCTCGTTGACAAGCCCTGTTTCTCTCAGGGTATTTAGCAGCATTTTTTTTCCTGCATTAAAAGTAGTTATTCCCGCGCTTAACTGCCCGCGATTCTGCTGCTGCAGCATTATTTTGTACAAGTATGTAGCCGCGTTTTCCTTTTCAGGAACGCTTACTGCAGCAATTCCGCACTCTTCATGAACTTCAGCCATTCTGCAAACCCGACAAATAATAATGCAATAGTAATAAATTTTAATGATACCACAATGCTTTTTTTCAGTATCTGATTTTGAATTTCAGCAGTGCCGCAATTCCGCCCAGTCCCTCTAACTTTTTTCCGGGTTCCTGTTCGGAATTCAGGATATGGATTATTCCCTTGTTTTTTTCAACTGCATCCATCAAAGGCTCTATCTGTTCCCTTTTCTCGAGCAAAAATTTGTCCAAAACAAGAAGCTCCTTCACTGCGCCTGCTTCAATTGTTTTTTTTGTTTCCTCCAAGCCGTATTCCGCAAGAGAAGTGTTTTTTCCAATGTTTAATAACACCTCTTCAATGAGCTTTGCTTCAAGAACTATCTGCCTTTGCTTTGAAATCTTTTCAAGTACATCCGATTTCATTAATTCCTGCAGTCCCGTAATGCCTGTGGAGTTTGTTGCCGCAAACAAAAAATTTCCCCTGAAATTTTTTTCCTGAAGCCATTTTTTTAGGGAGTCTTTTTCAAATCCTGGCCCCGCAAAAACAATTGTTTCAGCAGTAATTTCCTTTGTTTTCTGCAGTATTTCTGAAAAATATTTTTTCTGCATTCCCTCTTCCTGCTCAAACCTTTTTCCGCGCGAAGCACCCTTTACAATTCCCCGCGGCTCTAATTCAAATTCTTTTAACAATCCAAAGGCGGCGCTTTCCTCGTCAAAAACAACAAGCAGGATATTAGTGGTTTTAGAGGCTTTTTTTGCATTTTCCAGCCTTTCAACCTGGTAATTTTTCAGTTCTTTTTTTTTGATTGTAATGGGTTCATTGAGCTCTATTTCAATTGCCTGGTGTGATTTTAATTCTACAAGCTCTTCGGGCTTTCCCTCTATGATTATTCCCTGAACCCTGAGCTTTCCGGAAAATTTGTGAAAATCTGTTTTTTCCACTTCAAGCGAAACAAAAATCTTCACGCGCTCTGATTTCTGCTCAATGTCCTTTGCCTTAATCCGCCTGTCAGTGCTCCCGCTCACAAGGTCTCCTGCTTCAATTATTTTTTCCAGATGCCACAGGTCATCCATGCTTTCAGGAACAACCTTTACAAGGGCATTTTTTTTGTCAAGCGAAAGAATGCGCATGATTATCACATTTAATTTTCTTCAATCAATTTTTTCAACATTTTCAAATTTTTAATTTTCATGGGCGATTCAATTTTTCCATTGACTCCGTTTTCCTCAGAATAAGTCAAACGCGTGCCTGTGGGAATTGCTTTGTAGCGATAAGAGCAGGAATATTCTCCATTTACCAAATGAAAATCCAATCTTCTGTTCTCAATGAAGCCTGTTACAACAAGCGCCGTTTGCTTTGCCTCTTTTTTTTCGGCATTTGTCTTTTGGCTGTAAATTGTCCCGATTTTCACAATCGGGTCAGAAGTTTTTTCTTCAAGCACTGAAGGAATCCACTTCGGAGTGTTTTTCGGATTTAGAGTGAACTGAAAAACAACTGGCACGGGTTTTCTAATGTCAATTGTCAGTGTGTTCTTTTTCATACTGAATCAATGGTTTTAACTTTTTAAATGCCTTTCTGAGCTAAGGTGGATTAGCGGAAACCTGCTTTCGGCAGGTTATTTAAAAACGAGCAGCCATATCCTTTGTAGTTATGTCTAACAGAAAAGAGGTTTTGGGCAAGCTTTGGGCGCATTTTAATTTCAGCCTGAATTCCTTAGTGGATAGAATAGTTTTGCAGAAAACTATTTATGTTTTGTCTTATCTCAACTATCCAAATCTTGGCGATTACAAAAAAGATTTTGCAATGTATATTCACGGGCCGTATTCCCCCCTTTTAGCACACGATGCTTATGACCTTTCGGAAAATCTTAAAATAAAATCCGGTTTTTCAGAAACAGAGGAAGAAAAAGTCAGTTTATTTGAAGAATCCGTAAAGTTTGCCGCAGAAGGAAATAATAAACTGGAACATTTTATGGCCTGCGAATTGGTTGCAGACATAATCTTTTTGTATTCTAATGAAAAAGTCAGGGATGAAAACAAACTTTTTGAAATCTTGAAAGAAAAAAAAACCTATTTTAACGATTCCGCCAAAGTTTTTGCAGTAGCCAATTTTTTAAAAGAGAAAAAAATAATCTAGCGCTGATTCTCATGGGGAGCCGTGATAAATGCAGTTTCGGGCAGAGCGCCCATTGCACAAGGTGCGGCAAAGCCGACAAATGCCAGCTTAAAAAAATATTGTGTGATACAAATGTTATTTCCGCTGCATTTCTTGAAGAAAAAGAACAGGATATTGCAATGACGTTCTTGGAAAATCACAGGCAAAAACACCTTATCGTAATAACAAAAGAAATTCTTGGCGAAATCATTGGGGTTCTTCTGACAAAGTCAGGCAACGATCAATTGGCACTGGACAATATAACTAAGTTTTTAAGCCATTTAAAAGATTTTATAGTAGAAAGCCCGCCATATTCTGAAGAAGAGTTTAGAGAAGTTCTGAACAAAATTTGGGATTCAAAAGAACTGCGTTGCGGTTATGCTGACCGCATCCATATCGCAAACGCAATTTTTTCAAAAATAAAATTTTGTACTCTTGAAGAAAAAATACGTGAAGATGCAAAAACAGTGAATGACATAGTTTCTGAGGAAGGCTATAAATTTGAATTGTACAATTTACATTAGAAGTCGAACTAATGTGTCTGGTGTTTTTAATGTCGGGTTTCAGCAAGGGAAAGCAGCGCGTAGCTGTCATAGATAAAGACAAGTGCATCAACGGCAACGGATGCAATTTTTTGTGCGGTTCTGTATGCCCGGTCAATCGTTCGGGAAAAGAATGCATTGTCATCGGAGAAGACAACAAGCCGATTATTGACGAAGACCTCTGCACAGGCTGCGGAATCTGCCCTAAAAGATGTCCTGTGCAGTGCATAATTGTAATCAACCTTCCTTCGGAAAAAAACACTGTTCCAGTCCACAAGTACGGCAAAAACTCCTTCAGGCTTTTTAATTTGCCCACGCCGAAAAAAAATTCAGTTGTCGGCCTTTTAGGAAGCAACGGCATTGGAAAAACAACTGCCCTGAGAATTCTTGCCGGGCAGCTGGTTCCGAATTTTGCAGATTTTGAAAATCCAGCTGATTACAAAAAAGCAGTTGATTTTTTCAAAGGAAAAGAACTTCAGGCGTTTTTTGAAAGGCTTTCGAAAAAACAGGCAAGGCTTTCCTACAAGCCCCAGAAAATCGACGAGATTCCGAGCATTTTCAAGGGAAAAGTAAAACAGTTATTGGAAAAAACAGACGAAAAAAAACAGTTAAAGGAAATCGCAAAAAAACTCGAGATTGATTCTATTCTAGGAAACGACATTGCAACTGTTTCAGGAGGGGAACTGCAGAGAATAGCGATTGCCGCCTGCTTCCTGAAAAAAGCGGAAATCTATTTTTTTGACGAGCCAAGCACTTATCTTGATGTGAGCCAGCGCCTCAAAACAGGCGCTCTGATAAGAAGCCTTCTGGATGAAAATACAAGCGTTTTTGTCGTAGAGCACGACCTTGCACTGCTCGATTATCTGAGCGATTACATTGACATTTTTTACGGCAGCAAATCCGCGTATGGAATAGTAAGCGGCTCAAAAAGCGTGCGCAACGGAATAAACGAATTTTTGGAAGGCTTTTTGCCGGAAGAAAACCTGCGCTTCCGTGAAAAAGAGCTGCGCTTCAATGTGCATCCTGCAGTTGTTTCAAAAAAGAAAAGAGTTGTCCTTGAATATCCCGCGCTTGAAAAAAAGCTCGGAAACTTTTTCCTTCACGCGTCACAGGGAAACTTTATGGAAGGCGAAACAATCGGAGTTCTGGGGCCGAATGCAATTGGCAAAACAACTTTTGTAAAAATGCTTGCGGGAGAAATAAATCCCGACAACACTGCGCTTGATTTCAAAATGAAGATTGCATACAAGCCCCAGTACATTCAGGCAGAACAAAATACCCTTGTGAGAGAACTTTTTTCCGCCAAAAAAATAAACTCTGAAATTTTTGAATCAGAGGTAAACAAAAAGCTCGGCATAAAAAAGTTTTTCGAACAGAATCTTTCCGAGCTTAGCGGCGGAGAACTGCAAAAAGTAAGCATTGCCTATAATCTCTGCCTTGACTTTGATTTGCTGCTGCTTGACGAGCCGAGCGCCTTCATGGACATTGAGGAAAGGCTCAGGGTTGCTGACTGTATCCGCGGGATTATTTCAAATACAAAAAGAATCGCGCTTGTTGTAGACCATGATATTTTGTTTCAGGATTATGTTTCCGACAGGCTAATTGTTTTTTCAGGGGCTCCCGCAAAAAAGGGAACAGCCTCTGAGGCAATGGAAATGCACAGGGGAATGAATCTTTTCCTGAAAGAAATGAATGTTTCGATGAGAAGGGACGTTAACAGCGGGCGTCCTAGAATAAATAAATTGGATTCTGTTTTAGACCAAGAACAGAAGAAAAGCGGGGAATACTATTATAAAATAGGTTAATTTTCCCAAACATTTTTATAGCTGCAAAACGTTTTGAGAAATTTTGCCAATGTCTGGCTTTGTATTATCTTTTGGTCGCGTGTAGGAGTAATTTTTATTCCAAATGTTTTTTCTATTTTGTTTTCGATTTCTTTATTTGTTAGAATTTTTTTTGGGGGCCGTTGAATAACCGTAACCATTGTCTTTTTTGGCGAAAGATATTCAAAAATATTTTTGTCAATTTGGTTTGTTTTTAATTTAAATTTAATAAAGTTATGCCCCCGTAATCCAAATTTTACATTATTTTTCGAAGCTTCTTCCAAAATTTCTTTTTTTTTCAAAACTTTTTCATACAGTTTCAGGGGGGCTGCGAGTTCATTTGTTTCAAATCTCGAATAATTTTTTCTAGATAAATTTAACTCTTGCGAAAATTCTTGTTGGGTTAGTCTTTTTTTTTTCCTTATTTTTTTAAGTTTTTCTCCAAATCCTTTGATTCTCAAATGTTCAATCAGGGTAATATCGAAGTATTTATTAAAAATGGATTTGTTGTCAAATCCTAGAAACGCTTCTTTTGCAGTCCCTCTTTTTATGTGATGTTCTAAAATATTTTGTTTTCTTGGATGTGAAAAACCTATTTCTTTGCTGAATTTCATGGTGTCCTTTGAGTATATTTTTATTCCGGAAATTCCAAGATTGTCAAATACTACTTCGCTGGGTGAAAGTCCAAATCCTATCAGGGCTTTTCTGACCTCTCTTGTAAAATCAGCATCTGCTGATTTGAATGTAAGGTAATTGTATTTTTCATGTATGTGCCCGTCAGTGTCAAAAAGTCCCCTGACAAATGCTCGTAGGCACTCGCGGTTTTTTTTGTAAATGGATGGTATTCTCAGCCTTTTTTTTGGAGAAAGCGGAACTTCTAAAAAAATAGTCACAAATTTGGAAATTGGTCTAGAAACAACAAGTAATTCAAATTGGTGGTCCCTTCTTCGAATGGGGGCGGGTGATTTTCCGAAAAGCTTGTAAAAGAGGCCACCCACGTATTCAAGAAACTCTTTTGATGCCTGTAAATTTTCTTCTTTGTGGTGGCCATCATTTATTTTAATCAAGTTTTTGCTTATGTAGCCGTCCCCGAATATTACGCCACAAAGATACGCCAATTCAGTGTTTAACAATTGTTTCTTAGTTAGTGGAAGTGAAATTGTTTTATTATTGTAAATTAATACCTTGTTTGTAACGCTCTTTTGGAAAAAATTGTCTTCTTTTGAGAGAAGACTAACTGCCCTTATGAAACTTACTGGAAAAAAATTAGAGGAAAGCCACTCTTTCAGGGTTTCTAGCCTTACTCTGTATTTGGCGCACAAGTATTTTTGGTAAAAATCCCTTAAGGCTATAAAGCCTCTTTGTTTGTCTGTTTTTAATATTCTTCTCTTTGTTTTTGGAGAAAAAACTCTTGGAGCAGATTTTATGTTTTTATTCTTTCCAATCAGGCAAAGCGCGATGTTTAATTTTTCTCCGAAGAACTTCTGCTTTAACAAAGAGTCGTTTTTTATAGAAACCATTCTTGAATGCAGGGGCGAGCATTATTTAAATATATTTTTATGATACCGTCCCTAGGATAGACCGTCCAAAAACCCAGTCTGATAAAAAATTCCTAACCGAAAAATCTCAGGGAATATTATTATCAGTAACTGCCTCAGGGGTTTTGTGGGATTTCAATGACTCCCGACTGCAAATCAGTTATTGTTATTTTGCAGGAACCGCTTGCAGAGCTTGCGTCAACCCTTTTTTTGAAGGTAACATCTTTTTCAAAGCTCGCGCTGAATCCCGAAAGGCTTTTCGTGCATTTAAGTTTCGTTGAAACAGTTATGTCAGTTGTGCCGGAAGCCGTTGGGGAGGTATAAGTGCAATTGTCCCCGAAAGAACTGTTTTTTGTGATTAAAAAAGAATTATTTATTGCGCTTGCGCTGAGTGTAAAATTGCAGCCTGCATCGACAGAGCCTGCAAGTGCCCTGCTTGTTGTCTTGTCAAGCAGATAGCGCGCATTGTTCCACTCGCTTTTCAGTTCCAGAACCTGCTTTGAAAAGTCAGCAGACGAAACGTTTGCAGTGCTTGTGGTTGAAACAATTATTGCCGCGGCAACAAGTGCAACTGCTGCAATTGCAAGCAATGCGCTGAAAATCCCTTTTCTGTTCATTTTACATCACAATAAACATTTGTCGCTATATCCCCGCTGCCCGGATCGTAAGTGAAATGCTGTGCACAAAAATAGTATTTTGCATCAGAGGAAACCAGCTCGTTGGGCCCTTGTAACTGCAAAGAGAAAAGCGGGTTTATTTCGTCGTAATTCTTTTTCAAATAAAATCCGGCTATCGAAGCATCAGATGCCGTTGTTTTCACTGCTTCAAAGGTTTTTGTTTCAGTTCCCGCAGTGCTTGTGTATAGCATTGCAAGTGCGGCAATTGCAATCAGAACAACCGCGATTCCGACTGTAGCATCAATGCTGAAAAAAAACGCTTTTTTCATTTCACTGCCTCCAGACCGAGATTGTAATTGCTTTTGGAACTAAACCGCATGTTCCGCTTGCTGTTCCCATGCATATCTCAAGTTCGCTTTTCGGAACAGGTCCCGAGTAAGTGACAACAGCCCTTTGTTCCGCGAAAACGTTTGCAGGTGCATTTGCTCCCTGCGTTATTGCGGTTCCTGCAAGCAGTATTTGGGTTGTGGAATCAAAAACCCCAAAAGCATAGCCGCTTGGAATTCCCAGGCTCGCACTGTTGACTTTGCTGAGGTCAATGCAGTTTGGCAAATGAGTAATTATGCTGCTGTCTGTGCTTGTCAGAGGGCAAGTTATCTGCGGGCTGCCTGCCAGGAGCATTGAAGCGTTTTTTCCTATTGTTTCAAGCTCGTTCTGTGCAAGCTCCTGTTTCTGCGAGTAAATCCTTGTTTCCGTTGATTGAATCAATAAGCCTAATCCGAACACTATGATAATCAGCGCAAGCAGCAAATCCAGTGACAATACCTGTGCCTTTTTCATTGTTTCACCCGTTAATTACAAGAATTTCCCCGCAATCTGTTGGCAGCGAGGGAACAGTTGTTCCCTGAGGCACTGGGGTTTTTTCCTCAATGCCTCCCAAACTTGCAACGATTTCATTTCCAATCAAGCTTAGAGTGCATTTTTGCGAGCCTGTTCCCGGCTTTGCAATCATTGGAATGTTATATTCAAGCGAATAAGTTCCGTCGCCAAGTGCCTGCGCGGAAGCAACCAATTGTGCGGCATTGAGAGAGATTTCTTTCAGCTGAATCCTTACTGCAGTGTCTTCCTGCAGGGAAACAACCTGGCTGCTCAGGATTGTGAGGCTGTAAAAAAAGATTATTGCAAAGAGAATAGTGAAAAGAGCGTCAAGGCTCAGCTGGGCTTTTTTTGATTTGTGCATCATAGCATATGGAGTTTCAGTTATTTAAAATTTGTGCTGTGAGTATTATTTTTTTATCAGGCTGTGGCCTGTCATTTCCTTGGGTTTTGGAAGCCCCATTACTTCAAGAATTGTGGGAGCGACATCGCTCAGGCCGCCTTTCTGCATTTTTGCTTTTTTCAATTTTGCGTCATTGCTGATTAGAATAAATGGAACTGGATTTGTCCCGTGGCTCGGCTTCGGCTCTCCGTTGGGGTAAAACATTGTTTCAATGTTTCCATGGTCTCCTGTAATCATGCAGGAATATCCCTTTTCAAGCGCAAGGGAAACAATTTTTCCAAGGCATTCATCAACTACTTCACAGGCCTTTATTCCTGCTTCAAACTTTGCGGAATGTCCCACAAGGTCGCCGTTCGCAAAGTTTATTGCAATGAAATCATATTTTTGCTTTTCAATTTCAGGCAGAAGCTTTTCAGTTATTTCAAAAGCAGACATTTCCGGCTTTTCGTCATAGGAAGGGACTTTTGGGCTTGGAACTAAAATCCTGTCTTCTCCCTCAAAAGGCTCTTCGAGCTGGCTGTTGAAAAAGAAAGTCACGTGCGCGTATTTTTCAGTTTCCGCAATGCGCAATTGCTTCAACCCGTTTTCTGAAAGAATCTGCCCCAAATTTTTTGTTACTTTCTGGGGCTCAAACGCAAAAGGCAAATCAAGTGCCTCATCATACCTGCTCATGCACACAAAAGCAATGTCAAGCTTTTTTCCCCTGTCGAATTCATTAAAGTCCTTGTTTGTAAGCGCGTAAGTCAATTGGCGTGTCCTGTCGCTCCTGAAATTCCAGAATATTACGGAATCCCTGTCCTTTATTGTCGCAATCGGCTTTCCAGAAGAATCAACAATTACAATTGGCTGTACGTAATAATCTGTTTTGTCTCCGCGCGCATATGCGTTTTCAATTGCCTTCAAAGTGTCGGTTTCCTTTATTCCTTCTCCGAAAACAAGCAGCCTGTAGGCCTTTTCCGTTCTTTCATAATTCTTGTCCCTGTCCATTGCATAATATCTCCCGTTTATTGTGGCAATTTTTCCCACGCCGATTTTTTTGGATTCTTTTTCGAATTCCTCAAAATATTTTTTCGCGCTTTTTTCGGGAACGTCTCTCCCGTCCAAAAACGGGTGCACGAAAACCTTTTCGATTTTGTTTTTTTTCGCAAGCTCAAGCAATGCATACAAATGCGCTGTCATTCCGTGTATTCCCTCATCTGAAAATAATCCCATGAGATGCAATGCGGAATTGTTTTTTTTGCAGTTGTTTATTGCAATCATTAACGCGGGATTTTTGAAGAATTCTTTGGAACGGATTTCCCTGTTAATGAATTCCAATGGCTGCCAGACAATTCTTCCTGCTCCCATTGTCAGATGCCCGGGTTCAGAGCCTCCCTGGGTTCCTTCGGGAAGCCCGACTGCATTGCCCATGCACTGCAGAATTGTCATTGGAAAATTTTTTTCATAATAATCATTGTTGGGAACCTTTGCAGCCTTTACGGCGTTTCCCTTTACTTCTTCACTGTAGCCCCAGCCGTCCCTTATAATCAGAATAACCCTGTTTTTCGGTTTCATTCCACCACTTCCAGTTCAATCCGCTTTCCATCCGCATTGTACGCGGCAATATTGCCAATATTGAAGGGATAAGAGATTATTAAATTAATTTTTCCCGTTTTTTTGAAAAACCTTTTGTCCTCGGAACTGTGATTGTTGTTCGGAGAGGGATGCGAATGAATGCTTCCCACAATGCTCCTGTCAAAGGGCACGAGATTCAAATCTATTGAAGAAAAAGTATCTCCGAAAAGAGAAGGCAGTACCACAAGCTCGTCTATCACATTGTTTTTTCCTTTGCTGCCTAACATTGCAATGAATTCCTTCGGAAAAACATTCCTTGAAGCAATTGCAATTGATTCAGCTGTCGCTCTTTTTATTGCAGCCATTAAAACCCCAGATAAAATAATAAAGCTGGAATCATTAAAAATGCCATGCAGTTAGTCCTTTTCACGCCTTTGGAAACAGCAAGCAGTCCGATTGCAGTTGCGGAAGCAAAGGCAATCAGGCCTGAAATTTCAGAGAGAAATGCAACAAGCGCTATCAGCACTGCAAGAATTATCAGGTTTGTTTTTTCATAATTTATCCTGTGCATTTTTTTTACAATTATTTTTGCGAGAAACATTGTAACAGCAAAGCCGAAGCCGAGAGCTATTAGGCCGGCAATGCACAAAAGCAGAATGTTCTGAGCGCTTATTTCAATTAACTGGCTTATTGCTGCGGCGCTTCCGTTCCTTGTTTTTCCCCATGCAAACAAAACAAGAAAGCCGAGCAGCATGTTTGCTGTTCCGCTCCCCCCGAGCAGGACAAGGAATTTTTTTGTGGAAATTTTTCCAAAAATCTTTTTCAGGATGAAAGCCGCCTGGTTCGAGCCTATTGCAGGGAGTATTGAAACAATGCTTCCGGCAAGAAAACCCAGCAGGCTTCCTTCGAGAATAATCGTTTTTTTTATTCTAAATTTTTTTTCCTGTTGTTCCGGAAAAACGCTTTTTTTCCTCAGGGATTCTATTATTGTTGCCGCGCCGAAAAAACCCGTTATACCGGCAAGCAATGGCTCTTTTACAATGCTTTTTTCCCCGAGAACAATTGCCCCAAGCAGGGCGGAAAGCGCAATTATTGTTATTGCCCAGAATTTTTTCCCCATTCCCTTTTCTCCAAGAACCATTGTTGCAAGCACAACTAAAAGCGCAAAGGGAATTATTTTCGGAAGGAAGGAACTTGCCTTCTGCACAAAAAGGACAAAAACCGGCGCAAATGCAATTGCAATCAATCCCGAAAAAAACGCTCCGCTCGCTGCGAGCTTTATTGCAAGCAATCCCTTTCCCTTCAGCAGCATTCTGTGCCCTGGAAGCACTGACAAAAAATTTTCCTCTTCGGGCGCCCCAAAAAGAATGCTGGGCACAAAATCAACAAAGGAATGCACAATGCTCATGCTTGCAATCATTAATGAAACTCCCAATGCATCTGCAGGTCGCATTGTTGCCGCAAAAGCAGCAACAGTATTGATGTGAATCCCGGGGCTCAAGCCAGTGAAGATTCCTATAATGCATCCCAGAAGAATCCAGAAAACAGGGAAAACATCCATTTTCTCACTGGTTCCATTCCTCTGCCTTTTCAACAACAATTTCCAACTGCCTGTTGTACAACTGGATTTTTCCAGTTATTTTCAAAAATTTCTGCTCCCTGAACAACTGCCTTTCCTCAATGCTTGGATTGAATTTTACTCCAAGGATTTTGTTTCCATCGTACAATTCAAAGGAAATTGTTTTTTCCTTTTCAGAAAACCAGTTTACCCTGCCTTTTGCAACCACAGCCAGTCCAGTTTTCTCCCGGGTTATTTCTCCTATTTTCATTTCCTTTGCTTCAAAAATTCCCTGCAAAAAAAACAGAATCAGGATTCCTGAAATTGCTATTGCAATCGAAACACTGCCAAGGCTAATGCCGAGATGCATGAAAAGAAAACGCAAAAAGAGAGAATAAAAAGCAGGCGCCTGTTTCGGCAAAAAACGAAACAAAAAGTTCTAGCAATTATTTTGGTTTGAATTTAATTTTACAAAAACTGTTTGGTATAAATTTTTTTGTCTTATTATCCATGCAATTCCCGCGGCATTGATGTCTGTGCAGCCGACAACCCCGCCGTCCAAGGACTTTGTAGTAATGAGCAGGGTAATCTTGCTGCTTGCAAGGTCTTCTGTATGGACAATTGTGTCTATGACAAAATTTGCGTTCGGGTTTGCGTTTATTGCGAGCAGCGCCGTTGCCCTTGCAAGCCCGATTGCAATAGTCGGATTCTGTATTGCGTTGAAATAGCCGAGTATTGCTGTTGCCATTACAATTACTATGAGCGCAAGGCTGATTGTTTCAATGCTTGCCTGTGCCTTTGAATTCATTTTCTCACGGAACAATTCCTACTGAAATAGCTCCCGCTGTTTTTGAAATGCTCACGTTTGCAAGTGACCTTTCAGTTCCGCCGCCCAAAAAAGCCCCGTTCGGATTAGTGCTGCATGAAAAATCAGTTGCCTGAACTGCAATTCTTCCCCGACATTCAAGTGTTTCTTGCAAGGTTACTGGATTTATTGTTGTTGCACAGCAGTTTGTAGCGCCTGCAGGGCAAGAAGCCGGGTCGTTCGGGTTCCAGGTATTGAGCATTTCAGCGCTGTAATCTATTGAACCGCTTTCGCAGGTTATTGCGCTTTTTTCAGGAAGGAAAACGCTTATTGTTGACTTTGCGCTGTTCGGAGAAAGCCCGACAGAATCAATTGTTCCCGCGATTTTCTGCGCCGCAATCTTTGCGTTCCCCAGCCTTGAGATTTCTTCTGCGGAATTGTTTGAAAAATTCACCATTGGCATTACTACTGCAGTAATATAGATTATTATGAACAGCAATAGGAAAATGAATTCTATTGAAACCTGCCCTCTTGAATTCTTCAAAGCAAAAAAAGCCAGTGCCATAAAAAATCTCCCGCCAAACCCAAAAAAACATATGCAATCAGGACAGCCGGAACAAACGGAACACTTTCGCTGATTGAAACATTTTCCCCAATCTTTTTTTCCTTTGCAAGCGCCTGCAGTTCCTTTATTTCTTCCAAAGACAATCCTGCTGCCCTTGCGCTTGAAACAATTCTCCTGCCCTTCGGATTCAGATAATCCGATAGTTCATGCAATCTATTTTGTTTTAAGTAATTAATAACATTTTTGATTTGAATTTCAGGAGCCTTTGAGACTGTTCCATTGCTTTCAATGAATGTTTCCGAAACAATCATTCCTTCTTCAAGGTTTGAAACATTCACTTTTTTCCTCAGCAGTGTTTTCGACAAAAAATACAATTTGAACAAAAGCCACACGCCCAAAAAGAAAAATAACAGCAGAAAAAGCCATTGCAAAGAAGCAGTCATGTCCTGCAAGAGCGCAAAGGCAAAAACAGCAACCGCGATTCCAACCTGCAGAACTCTTTTTCTCAAAAGCCCGAAAGCAAACAGCAATGGAATGTCAAGCAGCACTGGCAAATTGAAATACATGAGGATAAAACCCATTCCTATTATTGCAAAGCAGTATTCTATTGTCGAAAAAATCTTTTTTCTTGCATCAAGCAGGAAAGCCTTTTTCTGTTCATGATTCTTCTGGAGCTTTACTGCGCTTATGAATGCGCCGTACGGCAGCATTGCAAAAACAGAGAAAATGAAAAGGCTTATTACAAAAATCGGGAGCTGTATGCTCGGGCTTGTTATTCCAAATGCATTAAGGATATTCGGGTTTATGGGATTCAAAGCCGCGATTGCAATCATTAGTTTTACGTCTCCGCCAGCCCATACTCCCGCTTTCCATAAAAGCCATGCAAAGCCGAACGCAATCGCTATTCCCGCAATGCAAAAAGCAACCGGGAGAATGCTTGCTTCAAGGAAACCCTGTGCGACATGCAGTATTATTCCAAGCGCAAGCATTGCATAATTCAGCTTATCGGGAACAATTCTCTGTTTCAAATCAGTAAAGGTTGCTGTGGCAAGGAAAAAAAGTGAAATAAAAAAGAAAAAGAACCGGAACAACAAAAACACCTTTTTGTTGTTCTCAGGAAAGCAGGGAGCCTATTGTTTTGTTCCTGTAATTGAGAATGTCAGACTGCGAAGCAAGCGCCAATCCCCTGATTGAATCAATGAGCAGCGCTGCAGAGGTAGCCAGAATAATCACAAAGCTGGCTAACAGCAAATACTCAAAGGAAACCTGCGCAGTGCACTCCATGAAAAAAACCTTTATGGGAAGCAAGTTCCTGTTCTGCCGCCAATTCCAACGGGTGTTTTGCCAACGCAAACGTTTACTGAGTTTAACGTGCAGTCTCCTTCGTTACACAGCGTGTTTGTTGTTGATGCGTCCGGGTCTTTTCCATTACAAGCGTCTGCTGTGTTTGGTCCTGCGCACAGTCCGTCAAGTATGTTTTGGTTTGTCCTTGATTGTACTGGACCGGTTGTAGACGATATCAGTGCGATTACTATTGCCGCAACCAATACTGCTCCGCCGATTATGAGGAGATACTCAAGCGCTCCTTGTCCTTTTGTATTCATTTAAAAACCTCCATTTATTTTTTTGCAAAAAAATTACAATTTTTATACTTCTTTATTGTTTATTCCTGTTTAAATAACTGCCTTTTTCTTCAAAGCACTATCTCGGCGGCTGGTTAAGCTGGTTTTCAATTGCAGGCTCAAGGTTCCGCGGAATGCTTTTAAGATACAATCCGACTGCGGTTGCAATCGCAATAATGCTTCCAAGCAGAAGCAGATACTCAAGCGAAGTCTGCGCCCTGTTTTCCTTAAACATTTTTTCACAGCTCTTTTTTTCACTTTCAGCCTATCATTAACCCCGATGCGAATCCCGCAACATAGTAGAGAATGAAAGCCAGTAATA
This sequence comes from archaeon, assembly GCA_035290965.1. Taxonomy (GTDB): domain Archaea; phylum Iainarchaeota; class Iainarchaeia; order Iainarchaeales; genus JAGVNX01. Next base: position 49,651 of record DATDTD010000064.1, read on the forward strand.
AAAGGATTGGGAAGTATATAATGCTTTTGCTCAATTTTCCGTCGCGCATCAAAGCAACCATTGTGCTTGTCGCCAAAACCTCTATCAAAAGATATGCGAGCATGAGCGTGAGAATAAAATCTTTTACGGAAAGCACTTCAAGCCTCTGGGCTTCTGAAACCCCCGCGCTTGCGCCCGCCCTTATGAACAAGGAGATTACTGTCGAAACAAATCCGAAAATCATAGGAGTTATGAATACTCCCGCTGCAACCATGAAAATTACCTGCATCATTACCTGTGCTTTTCTTTCCACTGAAATCCTGTATGCTTCCCTTACATCGTTTGAAATGTCGTCAAGCACATCTGCAAGCCCTGCGCCGGCTTTTATTGTATCGACGATTACTGTAACGCTCCTGCTGATGAGCCTTGAATTAATGTTTTCCGAAAAACTGCGCAGGCTGTCTTCAAGGTTTTCCCCCTCCTCCAGCTTTCTCAAAACCATTTCAATTTCCTTGCTCAAGGGGCCGTACTGCGAGAGCGCAACTTCGCGGAGGGCAAACTCGTATGTTCCGCCTGCTTTCAAAGTATCCGACATCTGTTTCAATGCCTCGGGAAGCGCTTCCTCTATCTGGCTTATTCTTTCCATTGCCTTGAGGTATGGATATCCAAGCATTATGTCGAGCACTCCCAAAAAAGCCGCAAAGCTTGTTATCTGGGAAATCGGAAGCTCAAGCCTTGAAATTAAGAGATAGCAGACAATGAAAGCGAGCGAGGAAAAAGAAGCCGAAATCAGAATCCAGGTTGTAGCCTTGTACCTGAACTGGGCTTCGCGTATTATTCTCTTGTATTTTGTCAGCAAAGCGAATCTGCTTTCTTTTACAACCATTTTTTTTTCACTTTTTTTTATTTTTCTTTTTTTTATACCTTTGGCTGCGAGGATTTTATGTAGATTACAAGCATAAGCAGCAGCGCGGGCAGCACAACCAGATACATGACGCTCATTGTAACGGGAGTCAGCGGCAGCGACTGCAGTGAAACAGTGTTTCCGGTTATTACGCTGTTTCTTATTGCGCCCAGAATTCCCATTATTACAGGAAGCCATATTGCAACGAAAATAAATATTACCCCGAAAAAATTCATTCTCTGTGCAAAGTCACGGGTTTTCATTCTAAGTTCAAAGCCCACATCGTCCGCAATAGTGCTCATTATTTCAGAAAGATTCCCGCCTGTTTTCAATGCGCGTATCATGTGCGTTAAGGAATTTCTCAGCGACTTGTTCTGCGTCCTTAGAGCAAGCCTGCTTAACGCGTCCTTTATTTCAATTCCCTCCTCAACCTCGTTAATTGTTTTTGCAAACTCCTCGCTTAAAACTCCATAATCGGAAACAGCTATTGCCTGCAATGTCCTGTACAATCCCATTCCCGAATGAAGTTCAGTGCTCATGTGCCTTAACGCAAAGGGAAGTTCCATGCTTATCGCGTCTCCGCGCGATTTTGCCTTCTGCTTTGGAACAGCAAAAATAACTATTACGCTCAAAAAGAAAAACCATATCGCAAGGAGAACCGGCGCCAGAATCTTCAGGTAAAGCGGCAGCCAGGACAATCCGATTAATATCCCGGAAATTGCAAATACAACGAGCGCGCAGATTGTCGAAAGAGTAACTGTTATTGCAACATACTGTTTTACTGAATAGCGCATGTTTGCGGAAAACAAAAAATATGAAAGTGTTTCCATCTGCGGCATTCTTATTACTATTTTGCTCAAGGGGGAGAAAATCCTTTTTGCCTTTATGTAAAGCATTCCGATTTTTCTCACTGTGGGCGAGCTTACCTCCTGCAGTTCTTCAACCTTCTGGATTTCAATTTCTTTTGTTTTTCCCTCTGCAATTATTCCTCTCAATTCTCCTAAGCTTCCTTCGAGGCCGCCGTATTCAACGCCTTCCAGCTGGTATTTCCTGCGCATTTTTTGCACAATGCTTTCCACTTTTTCAACGTCCAATCCTTCCAGCTTTTCCTCTTCGTGCCCTGTTTCCTGCGCAGGCTTCTGCAGGGCTTCGCCTTTCTTTTTGTCCTTTTCCTCTATTTTCTTTTTTAGGAAATCCAGAGAAGCCATCAGCTTTCCCTCTTTTTGAGAATAAAAGAATTAGTTGCGTCCTGCACGCTCTTCATGTCGCGGATTCCCTTTTTGCTGAGCCCTCTCAAAAAATCCGCTCTTTCCTTTATTTCAAGTTCAAGATCTTTTTTTGCAAGTCCTGTAAACTCGCCGAGCATCTGAATGTATCTTGCGGAAATGCTGCTTCTTTCAAGCAGGTCTTTTACAGGCTCTCTTGAAAAAACAGGCTGTGTCTGGGCTTTTCCCGCGAGGACTCCGCTCACCTCTGAAATTTCAGTCAATCTTCTTATTGTCCCTTTTTTCTTGTCGTGCAATCTGTGCTCTATCAAAATCAAGTCAAGCCCGCTCAGCATTAATTCCGGAACATTCATTGGCGGGCTTGTTATTCTTACAATTGTTTCCTGCGCGGAATTTGCATGGATTGTTCCCATTGAGCCCACATGCCCTGTGTTCATTGCAGTGAAAAGGCTGAATGCTTCTCTATGACGCACTTCTCCCACAATTATCCTGTCAGGGCGCATTCTCAAGGAGTTTTTTGTGAGAATGTCAAGAGTCAGTTCTCCCTTTCCTTCAAGTCCTGGGGGTCGTGACTCTAATCTTATCCAGTGCTTCAAGGGAAGGTTTAATTCCGCAGTATTGTGGGCAAAAACATTTGAGCAGACAAAGTTTTCGCATTCCGGAACAGATAAATCATAAACAGTTCTTTCGGTTTTTTCCAGTGCAATTATTTTTTCTATCTGGTCCCAGAAAATATCGGCTTCTGCAAGCATTTTGAGTTTTTCATTCGGCTTTTCCTGTGCAATCTTTGCCAGGAATCTCCTTCCGAAGCGGCTTTTTCCGGAATAATATTCGTGCTGAACAGTTATTTGCCCTTTAATTGCTTCCAAAAATGCGGCAGGCAATGGAATAATATCTGAACAATCGTGGGTTGCCGGCTTTTTAAGGGCAGTCTCGCGGATTCTTTCCATTTTTCTTTTTATTATGAATCCCACGATTTCTTCGAACAGCAAAATATTATTGTAACTTGAAATTCTTCCTTTGAACGTCTTGTCTTTTTGATATGTTTTTTTTGCAATCCTGCCGTGTATTCCAAGCCTTAACAGCAATGTCTGGACATCTTCCATAAGTTTTTTTGATGCCGATGTCCATTCTATCTCGTTTTTTCCGACTGTTCCGTCTCCTGAAAAATAACCACTTAAAAATGCAGCGATTTGCCGGTTGTCAAGGCGCATTGTCCAGTCGGGGGCTCTTTTTGTGAAAGCGTTCCCTTTCAAATCAAGCACATCTTTCATTATTGTTTTTAGCAATGCGGAATTTACCATTGTGGAAAACTTGTCACTGTGCATTTTAGTGCTTATGCCAAACCGGGCAGCTACTCTCGTTACAAGCTCTTTAAGCTCTGCTTCGCTTACTGAAAATATTATTGAGTTTTTGTCATAACACCCGTCGGCAAGCCACAGTCCCGTGAGCTCCAGAAATTCCTGGTCGATTTCCAGCATTGCAGGGATTTTAATGCGGCTTCTTCCTGCTTTGAAGCACAGGCCTCTTGCATCCGCATTTGAAAAATAGTTTTTTTCAAGCAGTTCCCTGAAAACCCTTACTGGGATAGAGCCTTTTCTTCTCCACAGGTTTATCATTGCACTTTTGCCGCCTGCGGTTTTTTGGTTAACAAATTCTGAAAGATACTCTTTTGGGATTTTTTTTAAAACACAAGTTATTTTTTCCCCGCATATAAAAAATCTTTCAAGCTTTTCAAGGCAATCCAGCAGATTAACCTCTTTCAGGCCGCTGGCTTCAAAAGGCAGGCTTCTTGGAGTTGCGATAAAATCGTTTTCCTTTAACTCGCCTGTTTTTATTGCAGAAATATTCCCTTCTTCGTCAATGGCAAACAGGGAATGGTCTTCGGTAACTTTAATGCTCTTGCCGCTTTTGAGAATAACTTCAAACATTTTTTTGCATGTTCTGTGCCTTATAAAACACCTGATTCTTTTTTTCACTATTTTTCCGTTTTTGTCAAAGCACAGTACTTCCAAATCTTCAATGTTTCCGCAAATCTCGTGCTTTTCCGCAGAGTAACTGCAACCGTGCGTTTCAATCATTTTTTCAACAATTTCCCCGATTTTAACCCTTCTCGGATTGTTTTTTTCAAAAACAATTATTTCCTCATCCGCATCAACACTGTCTTCAATTGTAATTATTCTTTCTGATTCGGGAATGAAAGCAGCGAGAACATTCAATGTTGTTGTTTTTCCGCTTCCCGCTCCCCCTGAAATTAAAATGTTTGCAGGCCTTGAGCCCATTCCTTCCACTGCAAGCCACAAAAATCCCGCAACCTCTGCGCTCATTGTGTTCAGGTTTATCAAATCCACAATCGAATAAGGATCTTCCCTGAATTTTCTTATTGTTAGAGTGCTTGCTTCAACAGATGCAGGGGGAAAGGTTGCGTTCACTCTGCTTCCGTCAGGGAGACGTGCATCAAGCAATGGGCTGCTGATATCAACTCTTCTTCCGACTTCGCGCGCAATCCTGTTTGTTAAGTCCTGTATTTCCTGTTCGGAAAAAAATTCAATGTTTGTTGTCATCATTCCGTACTGCCTGTGAAAAAGGAAAACAGGCTTTTTCGCGCCTACAACCATTATTTCTTCCAGCTTGTCGTCTCTTACAAGCGGATCAATGATTCCATAGCCCACCATTTCGCGGACAACTGCTTCCGCATAAAAATCAAATCTTCTTTCGGGAATCCTAAGTTCGGGAGCAGAGCGCAGAATTTCAAGGATTTTCTGCTTGTAAATCGCTCTTCTCTGCAGTACGTCCCTTATCCTGTAAGGGCTGATTGTAATCAGCCTTGTCGCTGCCTCCTTGATGGTTGAAACAATTGCCTTTTCAGAGGCAGACGGCCTTGTGACTGGCACCATGTAATAAAGAAGCGGCTTTCCCGGGATCTTGTAAATTTTTACATCGCCATAAGCATCAATCTCGATTTTTTTCCCGACTGCTTCAATTTCACGTTCAGCAGTCGATTTTTCTTCCGGTTTCACTGCCCTTTCTTCCTCGGCCTGCTTCATTGGCTCGCTTATTTCCTGCAGTTTTTTTTTCAGTTCTTCCCCTAGCTCAAACTCTTCCGCTTTTTCGCGCCTTTCGTCGGGCGCTTTTTCAAGGGAAGCCTTTGCGTCTTCAATTGCAGCCTTTGCCTCTTCCTGAGGAGAGGGCTTTGCCTGTTCCTCAGACTTCGCCCTCATAATCAGTTTTTTCAAATAATCAGTCGGCATTGAAACCGATAAGAAAACAGCTTTTTTGAATAAAAACCTTCCGTGCGCCTGAGATGCCTGTTTTCAGAAAAGAACTCATTCCTTTGCTTCGATTTTTTTCAGGGTTTCTTCAATAAAATCAGTTATTTTTTTTGTTTCTGTTTTGCTGCTTCCCCTGTTTCTCACTGTGACAGTGTTTTCCTTTTCTTCCCTGTCTCCCACAACAAGAATGAGCGGGACTTTTTCAAGTTCAGCCTGCCTTACTTTGTGGGAAATTGTTTCCTGTTCCCTGTCGACTTCGGCGCGCAAATTTTTTTCAAGCATTTCTTTTGAAATTTTTTCAGCAAATGCAAAATGCCTGTCTGCAATCGGCAGAATCTTTATCTGGACAGGGCTCAGCCATAATGGAAAGTTTCCCGCAAAATGTTCTATCAGGATTGCCATGAATCTTTCAAGGCTTCCGAAAGGAGCGCGGTGAATCATTACTGGCCGGTGCGGCTTGTCGTCTTCTCCGATATAACTCAAATCAAATCTTTCAGGGAGATTGTAATCAACCTGAATTGTGCCGAGCTGCCATTCTCTCCCCAGGGAATCCTTCACAATAAAATCAAGCTTTGGGCCGTAAAAAGCTGCTTCGCCTTCTTCGGCTGTAAAGGGAAGTTTTGTTTCCTTCAAAACCTGTTCAATGTCTTTTTCGGCTTTTTTCCAGTTTTCATCGCTGCCGATGTATTTTGAGGAATCACCGCGCTTTCCGAATCTTGCCCTGTAATCTGAAAATTTCAGTGCATTGAAAATCATTTTTACAATGTCCATTACTGCCTTGAACTCTGTTTTCAATTGTTCCGGCGTGCAGAAAATATGCGCATCGTCCTGGGTAAAGCCCCGTACTCTCACTAATCCGCTTAACTCTCCCGATTTTTCATATCTGTAAACAGTTCCGAATTCCGCATACTTCAAAGGAAGCTCCTTGTAAGAGCGCCTTTTCATTTTGTAAACCTGTATATGGTGCGGGCAGTTCATCGGCTTGAGCAGAAATTCTTCTTCTTCGATTTTTATCGGGGCATACATGCTTTCCCTGTATGTTTCCAAGTGCCCGGAAGTTTTGTACAAATCTATTTTTGCAATGTGCGGAGTAACAAGAAATTTGTATCCTTCGCGCAACTGCTGTTTTTTCAAAAAAGCTATCAGCTCTTCCCTTATGACTGTTCCTTTCGGAAGCCAGATCGGCAATCCCGCCCCAACTTCTTTTGAAATCAAAAAGAGTTCCTGTTCTTTTCCTATTTTCAAATGGCTTCTCTGTTCGGCCTCTTCGCGCTTTTTCAGCCATTCATCAAGCATTTTCTGTTCGGGAAAAGAAATTCCGTAAATCCTCTGGAGCATTTTATTTTTCTCAGAACCTTTCCAGTATGCTCCCGAGCTTCTCAATAATTTCACTGCCTTTATTGCCTCTGAATTTTCAATGTGCGGCCCTTTGCATAAATCAGTGAAGCTTCCGTTTGTGTAAGTGGAAATTTTTCCCTCTTCAAGCTCGTTAATCAGTTCAATTTTGTAAGGCTCGTTTTTGAAAACCTGAAGCGCGTCTTTTTTTGAAATTTCTTTTTTCACAAATTTTTCTTTTTTCTTTGCGATTTCAAGAATTTTTTTCTCAATCCTTTCAAGGTCCTCGGGAGAAAACGGTTTTTCAACATCAAAATCGTAATAAAAACCCTCTTCAATCGAGGGGCCTATTGCAAGCCTTGCATCCGGAAACAATTCTTTCACTGCTGCGGCTAAAACATGGCTTGAGGAGTGCCAGAATTTTTCCCTGTAAGACGCGTCGTTCCAGTTCGGCATAGTATCACTTCAATCAATAATTCTAATTAAAAAAGGGTTAAAAATTCTGCCGTTTTCCTGCAATCAGCGGAAACCCGCGCGCGAACAGGTTAATTAAATTTTCCAGCAGAAATTGTTTCATGCTGAACAGTTCTTTGTGCATAAAATGCAAGGGCAAATTGTTGTGCGGGCTGAGCCATTGCCCGATACTTGAAAAATACAATTCTTTGCGCAGGACAACCTCGCTGATTTCAGGAAAAGAATTTTCAGGTTCAAGCCCGCCAAGTGTTTTTGTTTCCTGGAAAAATTATCCTAATGTTTCAATCGCCCCCCTTGCTCCGCCTGTCATTGACGAAAAAAACTCTTTTCTGGATTCTCCCGAGCAGTGGTTCGGACTGCCGCTTGAAAAAATTGTTTCAATGCGCGAACAATTGATTCAGAGCAACACAAAGGTTTTCGTTGAAGAAGCCGCAAACCCGAGTTATTCTCTTGTTAACCTGCAGGAAATTGCAATGGCTGCAAAGCCAGTAGAGCTTGAAATTGAACTCAAAAAAAAGCCTGTTCCAAGGCTTTCCTTTCACGAAAGCATTGCGCCAATCGGCCCAGTGGGGGAGCTTGAAAAATTTTCCCTGGTTTCAAATCCCGACATTCCACAGAAAATAGATTATCTTGTTTCCGATACAGCGGTTAAAAGCAATACTGCAGTGCTTGAGCTTTACTCTGCAGGCTTTCCAGTTTCAACTCTTTACAAGCTGCTTTCAGCGGGAACTCTGGGAGTGAAAAAAAACAGAAAATTTGTTCCGACCCGCTGGTCGATTGTTGCTGTCGAAGATAACATTGGAAAAGATTTGATTGTAAAAGTAAAGGAGTTTTCAAAAATTTCCGAATTCCAGCTTTTCCACAGCAATTACCTTGACAATGATTTCTGGGTTCTGCTTCTGCCAAATGCGTGGTCTTTTGAAAACCTCGAATGCTGGCTGCCCGGGGGAATCTGGACAGCAAAGGCAAAAAGATTCCACATTTCACAGGACCACGAGTTTTACAACGGAAGAAAAACCTACGCGAGCAATATAACAGGCGCATATTATTCTGCGCGCCTTGGAGTTCTTGAATACCTGCAGAAAATCCATAAGCAGGCTGCGGCAGTTGTTTTCCGCGAAATCGGAGAAGGCTATTCAATTCCTGTCGGAAGCTGGCAAATTCTTGAAAACGTGCGGCATTCCTTTGATTCAAAGCCGCTTGTTTTCTACGAACTGCCAATGGTTTTCGAGTTTTTGAAAAGAAAATTAAAAGTGCCAATAAAATTTTATTTGAAGGAATCAAAACTGCTTGACAGCGCAATGCACCAGAAAAATCTTTTCCAGTTTTCCTAATGCCTGATTCTTCTTCTTTCTTCAATCAGGTTGACAATCCTCTGAAGCTCTGCTGCGTGTCCCATTATCTCTTCCTTTATGTCGCGCGCGCGTCTTGGAAACTTTGCATGCTCTGCTTCAAACTCTGCAACACGCATGTCAGGCAAGTCCTGAAATCTTTCCGCGGAAGCAATGGCTTTTTTTGCGAATTCCAGCGCAGGGTTTACATAAGCCCAGTCAACTGTTTTTGCATTTGCGTTCACGCGCAGCAATTCCCTGTTGTGCCTGAACTGCTCGCCTGAAAAAAGTTTAACAGTATTTGCAACGGGCTGCATATGCACTTGTTCAAGCACTCCCTGCCTTCTTCTTTGGGGGATTCTTCTCACTTTTGCTCTTGGAACAGCCATTTTTCCGCCTTGGAAATTTTTATTTTTTTGCATACTTCAAAAACTGCGCAAGCAGTGCTTCTAACTGTATTCTTTCGTTTGCTCCCTCTACAATCCGAAAATTGTATTCTCCGATTGTATCAACAAGCTCTATTTTTGTTTTGCTGGGAATTTCTTCTTCGGGAGCATCAATTATTTCCCTGTACAACTGCATCAAAATGTCTTCTCCAGCCATTCCGTGCTCGAACATCAAAGAATCAAGCTTCTGCCTTGCTTCGAGAAAATTTCCTTTCAATGCAAGAGAAATCATTTCCTTTATTTCCTCGGGCTTTGCCCTGCTGCTCACATCGTAAACTGTTTTTTCAGTTATTTTGCTTTCAAGCGAGGCTCCCGACTGCAGGACATTTATTGCCTTTCTCATGTCTCCCATTGAAACATAAATAATTGCGTCAAGTGCTTTTTCCTCTATTTTTACGTTTTCCTTTTCCGCTATTTCCTTCAATCGCGCAATCATTTCCTTTGAGCCGAGAGGTCTGAACCGAAAAACAACGCACCTGCTTTGAATCGGTTCTATTATGCGCGAGGAATAATTGCAGCTCAGAACAAACCTGCATGTGCGCGCAAATTTTTCCATTGTCCTTCTAAGCGCCTGCTGTGCGTCCTGGGTAAGCGCGTCTGATTCGTCCAGAAAAATTATTTTGAAGCCCGAATTGAAAGCGAGCGTTCTTGCAAAATCCTTTATTGTTCCCCGTACAACATCAATTCCTCTTGTATCTGATGCATTCAGTTCGAGGAAGTTTCTTTCGAATTCCTTTCCGAAAAGCTCTCTTGCAAGGGCAACTGCCGCAGAGGTTTTTCCGCTTCCTGCAGGGCCGGAAAAAAGAAGATTGGGAACAAGGTTTTTTTTCACATAGCTTTCAAGCCTGTTTACTATTTCCTTCTGCCCTATTATGTCGCCTAGTTTATTAGGACGGTATTTTTCAATCCAGGGCAATTCTGCTTGTTCTGCCATAAGACTCGAAAAACTTGTGCTCGCAAAACAATAAAAGCTTATAGAAACAGCAGCCAGTTACCTGATTCTGCGCCTGCTTTGAAGCGGTTTCATAGTATGCTGTCCCAATGCTGCTTTTATGGGTCGCCATAATTGTGTAATCCTGCTTTCAGAAACTCCCAGCATTTTCCCTGTTCTTCTCTCGTTTATTCCCGCAAATCTTGCAAGCACTAATGCCTGCTGTTTTTGAGTAAGGCCTTTTTCCTGCAGGAATTTCAGCACCTGCCTTAAGTTCATTTCTCCTGTTCCTTTTGCGGCAATATTTCCCGCAGTGCCTTTTTCTTCTACCCTGCCTGAATCAATTGAAACAGTCCTGGGTTTTCTTTTGGATTTTTTTATTATGTCAAGGCAGGCGCTCTTAACAGCAAAATTGCAATAATTGTCAATAATATTCTTTACCTTCTTTTTGTATCTTGCGGGGTTGAATGTTTCAAGTTTCCATTTCAGCAGATCGCGAATAAAGTCTGCAACCGCTTCCCTGCTTGGCATGGCTGTCCTGATATGCGGGTTTTGCCACAGTGCCCTGCTTCTGTTTTCAATTAGCCTTTCTTTTTGTGCAATAATCTGTTCTATTTGTTCCGCTGTAAAATGGCCTGTTTTTCTTGCAGGGTCTCTTGTAAGGCGCTTTATCACGTGCTTTTTTCCCGTTTGCCTGAAAAGCCAAGCAGAAATGTCGGTTACAACACCGAATGGGACTTTTTCTTCGGCTGCAATTTCCTTGCCGGTTTTTTGCGTGTTTTGCAGTTTTGTTATTATTGCCTGAATTTTTTGTTCTGCATACTTTCCCGTGAGCGGAATTCTTGGCAGCGGCTTAAGCGAATAATCCGGCACAAGGGATGCCCTTCCCTGTATTATCGGAACTGCAAGCCTGCGAAGCTCTGCGATTCTTTCCCTGCTGATTTTGGTTTCATGAACCATATGATCACTAAGAACAACGGCATTTGCTTTTATTAAATTTACCAATCAAAGTGCGGTTTGGCAATTGTTTTTAATCAATACGCATTACTTGTTTTAGCATGGAAGCAAAAAAGCCTGAATTTGAAATGCCCAAGCCACTTGACTCTATGCAGAAGATTCTTGCGATTATTTTCTTTGTTTTTTCCTACGGAATACTCTTCGCGATTGGCTCTGCGAGCTCGCAGATTCAGAATGCTGTTGCAAACATCCCAATCCTCAATCTTATCCTGCCATTGCCAGTGGTTTACGACATCCCGACAAATCCCATATGGAATGTTTCAATGATGTATCTCCTGATGCCGATTGTGGGATTCTGGCTTGTTTTCCTTTCAATTGACTGGATACAGGAATTTTTCGAAACAAAGCACGCGAAGACAATTGTTTTTCCCATAATTTTCACTGTTTTCTGCCTTGCGGCATTGTATGTTGCAGTTTATTGGATGGCTGCAGAAAACGCTGTCCTTTCAGGGCGGGGGACTGTTTCTTTTGATTTCTGGACAGAGCTTAGAGTCTCTGCATTCTATCTTTTCCTTGTTTCCGGCCTCCTGGGATGGGTTTCAAGGATTGCTGTCGAAAAAATAAAAATTTGAATCTTTCCTGAACCTGTTTGCTTATGAAAAAGACTTTTTTCATTGAGGGCTACGGCTGTTCGCTCAACAAAGCCGAAACAGAGCAGATAGCGGGCTTCCTTGAATCAAGCGGCTTTCAGATTGTTTCAAAACCCGAAAAAGCAGGCACAATCATAATCAACACCTGCGCTGTAAAGGAGCCGACTGAAAACAGGATGCTTGCGCGCATAAAGCACCTGAAAAAAATTTCCAAAAAAAATTCAAGGCTCATTGTTTTCGGCTGCCTTTCAAAAATCAATCCGAAAAAAATCTCGGAAATTTCAGGGGACATTATAAAAATCGGGCCTAACCTTGAAGAGCTTGCAAAAGAACTCAACATAAAGGAAACAGCCTTCTCCCCGCGCGTTAAACAGAAGCATTCCTCAAAATTCGTTTCAATTATCCCCATCGCAAGAGGCTGTTTGGGAAACTGCGCTTTCTGCGCCACAAAAAATGCGCGCGGCTCTTTGAAAAGTTATTCTCCTGCTGAACTGAAAAAAAAATTTTTCAGGGAAACAAAAATTCCAAGGGAAATCTGGCTCACTGCGCAGGACACTGCGTGCTACGGCCTTGACATTGGAACAAGCCTTCCAAATCTTCTCAGGCAATTCCTGAAGAGCAAAAAAAATTTCAGGATAAGAATCGGGATGATGAATCCGCACCATGCGCTCTCAATGCTAGAAGATTTTCTTCCCTTGTTTGAGGACAGGCGCATGTACAGGTTTTTTCACATTCCGCTTCAATCAGGGTCTGACAGGATACTGAAAAAAATGAGCCGCCCTTATTCAAAAAAGAATTTTTTCCTGTTAGTAAAAAAAATCCGTGAAAAGCTTCCCGACGCTGTTATTTCAACAGACATCATTGCCGGCTTTCCCGGAGAAACTGAAAACGACTTTCAGGAAACGCTTGATGCAGTGAAAAAAATTTCACCGGACATAATAAACATTTCGCGCTTCGGTGCGCGCCCCGGAACTGCAGCGGAAAAAATGCCTTTGCAGCTGCACGGGCGCGTAAAAAAGGCGCGCAGCAGGATTCTTTCCGAGGTTCAGAAAAAAATCTCGCTTGAAAAAAACAAAAGGCTCATTGGGAGCGTGCAGGAAATTTTTGTTTCCGAAAAGGGAACAAAGGGAAATTTTGTGGGAAGAGCGGTTTCCTACAAGCCTGTTGTAATTGAAAAGAATCTTCTGGGAAAATTTGCAAAGGCAAGGATTGAAAACGCGTTTGCATGCTTTCTTTTCGGCAAAACACAATAACAGTTGGTTTTTATATTTTTCCAATATAAAAAATAATGCAATATAAAGGGGTTTTTTATGCTCTTGTTCCAGGCTTTAGGCAATGCTTTTTCGGAATATGCCGCGAATTTCAAGACTGCGCTTGTTTTTGTTTTATTGCTTGTTTTTGCGCCTGTGGCGTTTTTCCTCGGAAACTTTTTCATTGGCTCGGGAACAATTCTCCTTGACTACAATCTCTCGCTTGCAAACCCAATGCAGCTTGTGCTCGCGCTTGCATTTTCCATTGTTTATGTGCTGGTTTACTCTTTTTTTATTTCAATAATAATTTTCTCTGTGCGCAAGGATTTGAGCCAGCTGCATTTCCAGTATTACCTGACTGACATGATTCGGAAATTCACTTTCAAGATTTTCTGGTTTTACTTTATTTTTTTCCTTGCATTGTTTTTAATCGGCTCCGCTCTTTTCATGCTCAATGCGCCTGTTGTGCTGATAACGCTTATTCTGCTCCTGTTTTCAGTTGGAGTTCTCTTTGTCCCGCAGGCAATTGTAATCGACGAGGACGACATTCTGAACTCCTTTTACAACAATTTCGAATTCATAGCAAAAAACTTTTCCTCTTTCGTCTATGTAATAATAACCGCAATTGTCCTGCTCGCAATAGTGCAGTTAATTGAATTCCTGCTGGACATTTCCCTCGGAATAGGAAGCTTTGTTTCAATAGTAATAGCGCTTGTTTTCATTGTTCCCTATCTGGAGATACTGAAAACCTATTTGTACATGCTGAAATACAATCTGATAAAACAGCCTGATTTGCTGCACAGGAACAGGTCGAGAAAAAGGCGCGTGCGCTGATTTTTTTTTCCAAATTCCCAAGGCAAAAGTATTTAAATAAAAAAGTTCTATTCTTGCCTGATTTTAAATGCAAAAAGCCAAGGCGCAGGGCGCACTTGAGTATCTGCTTATCATCGGCGGCGCTGTTTTAGTCGGCGCGCTCGTAATCGCCCTCATTATGGGCGCAAGCGGCCCGACCCAGAGCAACACACAACAGCAAATTGTGAATACACTCTGTAATGGCCTGACAAAAGACAAATGCGGTTCGAGCAGCACAACCCCGACAGCGCCTTCAAAAGGATGCGTAGCAGGAGACTGCACTTGGGATTTGGCAAAAAGCCTCTGCACAGGACAGACACAAACAAGCAGAAGCGCAACCTGCTTCGGAGGAACAAGCAATACAGGAACACCCTGTACAGGCACAGAAACCCAGCTCTGTTCAAGTCAGCTTGGAGTTTGTGCGGGTTCCCAGCAAACCTGCACAGGCGGAACTTGGCCCGGATGCAATTATACAACAATAACGGGTTATGAACAAACAGAAACAAATTGTACTGACGGCTTGGATAATGATTGTGATGGCTTAACCGATGCGGGCGACCCAAAATGCACAACAACAGACACATCTTGCACAAGCAACGAAGGAACATGCAGGCTTGAAACAGACGGCTGTCAATCAGGAGAAACAGAAACTTCACTCGGAATAACGCAATGCGAGCCATTAGGACAAATTTGCTGCACCGTAAATACACCGTCATCATGCGGAAATGGTACAACTGAAACAGGCGAAACATGCGGAGAACCTGGTCTGCCGACATGTTCAAGCGGATACACCTGCACTAACTGCCAATGTATACAAAACCAGACAGGAACATTAGTAGTTGCACCGGCAGGCGGATTAACAACTACAGGCCCATTCGGAGGGCCATTCTCTCCAGACACGATTACTTTCACTTTAACAAACACTGGAATAACAAGCATTAATTGGACTGCGGTAAAAACACAAACATGGACAACCTTATCAAGCGCATCAGGCACTCTTGCCGCAGGGGCAAACACAACAGTGACAGTTTCAATAAACGCAGTCGCAAATTCATTGGACGTAGGCCCGAATTCAGATACAGTAACTTTTACAAACACAACTAACGGGCAGGGAAA
>DATDTD010000065.1:0-33312 GCA_035290965.1 archaeon
CAGAACAAATAAATAGCAAAACATTCATTCTAAATCAACCGGAATTTTATTTTCCAAAAACAATCTTGGAGGAGGCAGAAATGGGCGTGTAGCTCAGCCTGGTTAGAGCAATGGTCTTATAGAGCCTTTTCTTGCAAGCAAGAAAAGCCTCGGGAAAAGAAGCTTTTGCCCTGCAAAAGCAAATTCTCCCAAGACGCAAAAAAGCTTAAGCAAGCCATAGGCCGGGGGTTCAAATCCCCCCATGCCCACTCCATCTTTCTTTTCTTTTTGGAAAAAAGAAAAGAAAAAGTTTGAATTGAAGGCGTTTATAAATTTTTTTAAGCAACAATAACACAAAGGTGCATGAAATGTCAAAACAGCTCGAGGCTTTTTCAAAGCAGAAGGAAGAGGCAGTGAGGGAATTCTGGAGCAAGAACAGGATTCCTGAAAAAGCGCGCAGGCAGAATTCAAAGTCAAAGAAAAAATACTATTTCATGGACGGGCCTCCGTATGCAACAGGCCACATCCATATGGGAACTGCGCTGAACAAAATTCTCAAGGACATTGCAATGCGCTCAAGGAGAATGCAGGGCTTTGATGTCTTTGACAGGCCGGGATACGACACGCACGGCATGCCGATTGAATACAAGGTTGAACAGAAATTCGGATTCAGAACTAAAAAAGACATTGAAGAATTCGGAGTTGAAAAATTTGTCACTGAATGCAGAAAATTTGCAACAGAATTCATTGGAGTAATGAATTCAGAGTTTGATGATTTGGGGGTGTGGATGGACTGGAACAATCCATACAAAACACTTGAAAATTCTTACATAGAAGCAATCTGGTGGACATTCAAAAAAGCAGAGCAGAAAGGCTATCTGTACAAAGGATTGTATCCTATTCATGTATGCGCAACATGCGAAACCGCGGTTGCATTCAATGAAATAGAATACACAAAGCAGACGGATACGGCTGTTTATGTAAAGCTCAAGGTAAAGGGAACAGAAAACAAATTCTTAATTGTATGGACAACAACCCCCTGGACAATTCCGGGAAACACTGGAGTAATGGTTCATCCGAACTTCGATTACGTAGAAGCCCAGGTTGGAACAGAAATCTGGATTGTTGCAAAAGAAAAACTGCAGGAACTTGCAAACGCAATAGAAGCAGGCTATACGATTTTGCGCGAGTTCAAGGGAAAAGAACTTGAAAATATGGAATATGAAAATCCACTTGGAAAATTCCTTGCATTGCCCCCCTTGAAGAATGCCTTCAGGGTAATTCTCTCTGAGAGATACGTCCATCTTGACGCGGGAACAGGGCTTGTTCACACTGCTCCAGGGCATGGAAAAGAAGACTTTGACGCGGGAAGAAGAGCGGGACTGCCTGCAATTTCTCCGGTTGGAATGGACGGTTCAATGACAAAAGAAGCCGGGAAATATTCAGGAAAAAAAGCCCGCATTGTTGATTCTGAAATAATCGAGGATTTGCGCAATGAAAACCTGCTTGTTTATTCGCATGCCTACACCCACGATTATCCTATCTGCTGGAGATGCAAACAGCCATTGCTCATGCTTTCAGTCGACCAGTGGTTTTTGAGCGTAAAGGAAATCCAGAAAAAGGCAATTGAAATGAACAAGACAGTGCAATGGGTTCCCTCATGGATGAAGGACAGGATGAATGACTGGTTGGAGAACATTTACGACTGGCCTGTTACAAGGGCGAGGTACTGGGGCGCTCCCTGCCCGATATGGCAGTGCGAAAAATGCAGTGAACGGCTTGTAATCGGCTCTTTGAAAGAGCTTGAAAAGGCTTCTGGGCAGAAACTCAAGAATCTTGAACTCCACAAGCCCTACATTGATGAAAAAGTAAAAATAAAATGCAAAAAATGCAATGGAGAAATGAAGAGAGTTCCCGAAATCCTTGATGTATGGTTTGACGCGGGAACAAGCAGCTGGGCTGCACTCGGTTTTCCCCAAAGTTCTGTTTTGTTCAAAAAATTCTGGCCCGCGGATTTGAACATTGAGGCAACAGAGCAGGTAAGGGGATGGTGGAACGCACAGCTTTTATGCTCCATAATTTCCTTTGACAAAAAGCCCTTTGAGGCAATTGCAGTCCACGGCATGGTTCTTGATTTAGGAAAGAAAAAAATGTCCAAGTCATTCGGAAATGCTGTTCAGCCAAAAGAAGTGATTGAAAAATTTTCAAGGGACTATCTGCGATATGTGCTTGCAAAAAAAAGCACTGGCTTGGACATGACTTTTGACTGGAAAGAGCTTGAAGACGTGCACGGATTTTTCAATGTGCTTTCCAACACATTCAATTTCGCGCAGATGTATCTGAACATTGATTTTTCAAAAAAGCAGAAAGCCGCATTGAAAGCCCTGCCTGTTGAAGACAAATGGCTTTTGAGCAAATTCAATTCGCTTTCGCTTGAATGTTCAAAGGCGTTTGAAAACTACGAGTTTTTCAAGGCAATAAGCGCAATAGAGCCCTTTGTAATGGAAGAACTGAGCAGGACTTACATCAAGATAATAAGAGACAGAGTGGGAGGCAAAACACAGAAACAGTTGGAACAAACACTCGGAACTGTTTTGCTTGGAACACTTGAACTGCTTGCGCCGATTGTCCCTCACGCTGCAGAGCATTTTTACCAGAACATTAAAACAAAAAAAATGCCAGAATCAATCCATTTTCTCAGGCTTCCCACAGCAGGCAAAAAGCTTGTTGATTCAAAACTTGAAAAAGAATTTGCAAAAACAAAGGAAACAATCCAGGCTGCTCTTGCACTGCGCGAAGAGCAGAAACTGCGCCTGCGCTGGCCTCTCAAAGAGCTTGTAATTGTTTCAAAAACAGGAAAGGATTTTTCACAAACAAAAAGCGTTATTGCCACAATTGCAAACGTGAAAAAAATTTCCGAAACAAAAACAGTTCCCGAAGGAAACTTTGCTTCAAAAGAAATTTCCGGAACAAAACTGTTTTTGAACATTGAAGCTGATTCCGCTTTGAAGGACGAATGGGAATTCCAAGAGTTGAGAAGAAAAATCCAGGAACTGAGAAAAAAAGCAAACCTACAGCCCGGGCAGAAGGCTGTTCTATTGCTTGACTGCAATGATGCTGAATTCCTGAAAAAGTTTTCAAGGCAGATTGAAAGCGAAACAAACACAAAAATAAAGCCCGCAAAGGGAAACATGGAAAAGCTTTTGGAAAGAGAATTTTATGCAGAACTTGAAAAATAAAAAAGGTGTGCGTTATGGACGAGATAATTGATTTTTCACTGCAGGGAAAAGAGAATGCGAATGATTTTGTAGCAGGGCTTGGAAACACTGGTTTTCAGGCTTCTCATTTGGCTGAAGCAGTTGAAATCATTGCGCGTATGAAAAAAGAAAAGGCAGTTGTTTTTTTCGGTTTCACAGCAAATCTTGTAGCTTCGGGTTTGCGCGGAATTATTGCCGAGATGTGCAAAAAAAAATTCATTGATGTAATTGTAACAACAGCGGGCGCAATAGACCATGACATTATCAAAAGCTTCCAGCCGTATCTCCAGGGCAGCTTTAATTCTGATGACATTGAACTGCATAAAAAGGGAATTAACAGGATTGGAAACATTCTCGTTCCCAATGCGCGCTTTGAGCTCCTTGAAGAAAAAACACAGGCCTGGTTCAAGGAGATTTTTGCAAAGCAGAAAACAATTTCTCCCAGCGAGCTTGCAAAATTTTTCGGAAGCAGGCTGAACGAAACAAGCTTTCTTTACTGGTGCGCAAAAAACAATATTCCTGTTTTCTGCCCCGGCATAACAGACGGAGCAATAGGATTGCAGATGTATTTTTTCAAGCAGGACCACAAGGAGTTTGTAGTTGATGTAACAGGGGATATGAAAGAGCTTGCAGACATTGTTCTTAATGCGGATAAAACAGGCGCAATTATTCTCGGAGGGGGAATTTCAAAGCACCACATCATAGGAAGCAATATTGTGCGCGAGGGGCTTGATTTTGCTGTTTATGTTTCGACTGCAAGCGAGTTTGACGGCAGCCTGAGCGGAGCCCAGACAAGAGAGGCAAAAAGCTGGGGAAAAATAAAAGAAAAAGCAAATTCAGTTAATGTAAACTGCGATGCCACAATTGCTTTCCCGCTCATATGCGCAGCGCTGAAAGATAAAAAACTGCTCTGATTTATTAGAAGCGCACAAAGTTTTTTATTATCAGGACTACCGCGACAAGTATAAGTGCGAATCCCACGACAAATTCCGGAGTCATTTTCGGCCCCGGGGTATCGGCATCGAAGAATCTCATTATTCCAATGCTGCTGCTCGGCCCTGAAACTCTCGGCCCTGTTTCCATTTTTACCATGAAAAATCTCCTTTTTTTAATAGCTGGTTGAAAAAGAAAGCCTTAAAACCAACTAAATAATTTATTATACTGGTTAGAATTAAAAATATACCAGTGCAGTGAAAGCCTGCCTTGAAAAGTGTTTTTTTATGAATGCGAATTTAATGCTCAAAAACGCCTACAAAATAATAACCCTTATTGTGCTTGTTGTTCTTCTTCTGGGAGTGCTTACTTTTACTGGAATAATGAAGCCTCGCGTTATTCCCGGCTGGTGCAATGTTTACTGGGGCGCAATGGGATTTGCAACCGGAGGGCCGAAGGTTGCGATTGTTTATGGAACTGACGGCTTGGGAAATCCCGATGGTCCCTGTCCTCAGGGATTGCAGCAGTGCAGCTTAAAGGAAATTCTTGCAAATCCGCAGATTTTAGGAGTGAGAGCGGATTTGCTGCGCTTAAGCAGCGTGAATCTCGGCAACCTCAAAAATTACAATCTTGTAATTGTGGAAAAGGCAAGGACAATGGAAACAAAGCAGATGCGCGCTCTCATTGATTATTACAACCAGGGCGGAAGGCTTGTATGGACAGGAGATGCAGGAACAATGCTCGGCCCAAACGATGAATATCTTTATACGAATGAAAGAGCGAATACTGACTCGAACAAAATAATCGGGCCCTGGGCGCGCAAGGACAATGACATAATGGTTTCTTTGGACCAGGTTCTTTCAGTCGAATACAAAACGAATTTCTGTTCTATAAAATCCTGCCCTGAAAACTCACCGATTCCTGCGGGCAGAATGATGCCTGAAACAACCGGCGAGAATCCATTCATAAAAGGAATGGGCGCCTCTCTCCCTTTGTATGTTTTCAAGGGAGAGGATTTTTCGATTGTTGAAACAATAAGCGGCGGAGTAACAACACAGGCGCTTTCCCTCGAGCCTGGAACAAGCATTGTGGGGACAGACGGAAAGGATTACGGAAGCGAGTTTCCATTAATTGTTTCAAGCGGTTTAGGAGACAGGGCAGTGTATTATGCCGTCCCTCCAGAATATTTTGCAAACCCGAAACTCTATAATTTTTCGATTGCTGGAAAGGCAGGGTATGTTGCGGGAGTTCCCGGCCCTTATTTCCTGCCGATTGAAAACCTTTATTGGGGAATGATTTGCGGCTAGAGCCTACAAAAAGCTTTTAAATAAGAAAGAAGTTTATTGATTACACAAAATAATTATAAACCCTAAAAGCCATAGAATAATATGAAAATTAACAGATTAATTATAATAAATTAAATTGAATGGTTTTTTTGTAAAAAATTGGCAAAAAAAATTTTTGAGGTGTTTTTTGAATGTACCCTGAAGAAGGCGGTTCTTCCGCTCCAATGCTTGACGAACCAGGAATAAAATCCAGCGTGCGAAGAAATCTCGAAGGATTGATTCCTCTTATTCTGATAATAATAATTGTTGCTTTTGTGGGAGCCAAACTCAATTTATGGCAGATTCCTTTTTTGAGCGCCCAGGAACCGATTCACATGCTTGTAATAGGGCAGCCGAGCGCAGAGCTTGAAGTTATTTTAGACCAGGACAGGGACCTGGTAACTTACAGGGTGAGGGACGCTTCAAGCCTTTCAGTAAGCCCCGCAGACCAGCTTGCGCAATACGATGCAATACTTCTTGACCAGCACCTTGGCGCGTCAATGTATGACAAGTCAATTTCAAGGTCTCTCGGAGAAGCAATACAGAATTATGTGCGGACAGGCGGAAAGCTGATTACAATAATGGATTCGGGAATTTACAGGAGCGGCGGAATTTACGGAACTGGAATCGCAAGCGATTCAGTCGGATGGACTTCAACTTTTGGGGATATTATTCCTGTAACATGCGACCTTGGAAAGGGAAACATTCCGACCTGTACAATGCCGATTGCAATAACGGGAAGGATTTACAGGGAAGACTTTGACAGCAGGATAATGCGCGAAGAAGTCGCACCCGCAGACCCCAGATATCCGCCTTTGTCAATAATTACCTTTGATGTGAAGCCCACAGGAAACCAGGTTGCGTATATAAAGAACATAGTGTATCCGAACTACTATCCCGCAATAGTGGAAAAGCGCCTTATTCTCGGAAAAAGCATTTACTTCAACTATGACCCTGCCCTGACTCCTACAATCTGGGAAAACACGCTTGAATACATAAGGTAAAAGCGGCTTTTCTTTCTTTTTTTCTTTTTCTTTTTTTCCCTTTTTCAAGACTTTAAAATAACTTATTAAATGCTTTGAAGGACAGTTTTTAGCGAAGCACTGCAATTCGCATTTGGCGCGCTTTGCGCTGCAGTGCAACAGCTGTTCAAAGAAGCACTTCGGAGGTGCAGCAAATGGCAGAAGCAGTAAAAGAGGAAAGCGTTGTTTTTGTGGGAAAGAAAGGCACAATGAGCTATGTCCTTGCAGTGGTAACGCAGATGAACCAGGGAGCAAAGGAAGTTTCGATAAAGGCAAGGGGAAAGGCAATCAGCCGCGCAGTGGACGTTGCCGAAATAGTGAAGAACAAGTTTGTTACCGAGGCAAAAACAGATTCCATAAAAACTTCCACTGAAGAAATTACAACAGAAGAAGGAACTCCCCTGAAATTGTCCGCAATAGAAATAAAGCTGAAAAGATAAAACAGAAGCGGCTTTTTCCGGAGTTTTTTTTGAAGGAATTTTTTCCTTCGCTTTTTTATTTTTCTATTTTCCAGAACAGGTTTGTCGCATAGTTTTAAAACCACTTTCAGATATTTTTTGCTTAACAGAGCGAGTCTTGCAATTATTTTTTTTAGTGTGTGCTTATGAAAGGGCCTATCTGCATTGAGGATGCGAAAACAAACAGGCTCTGCCTTATATGCGAGGCAAAGCTAAAGGCGGGAATGATCTCCGAGAACGATGTCAGGATTTGGAAAGAATTAGTGAGAATGAGCGAAACAAACTTTCTGCTTGGCCTTGAATTCCTGCGCTCCTTTGAAGTCAACCATTCCCTGAACATTGTCTGCAAAGGAACTATCGGACCTTTGATCGGCAGGGGCGGAAAGAACATCAAAGAGTTAGAGCAGAAGCTCGGAAAAAAAATCCATATCATTGAAAAAACAGCGGATGCAAAGGAAACAGCGCAGTCTGTCCTCGGAAACATAACAATTGTTGCAGTGAACAGGGTTTTCAGGCCTGAAGCAGAGGAACTCAAAATAATTGTCATGAAACAGGATTCTGCGCGGATTCAGCAGAAAGAGGAAACAGAAAAAATCCTTTCAAAAATCATAGGCACAAAAACAACAATTGAGTTTGCTTGAATTCAGGCGCGCGAAAACAATCGCGGAGATTTCCCTGCGGAAACAAGGGTTTTAATAATATCAAAAGCAGAATTCTATTTATGGGCATAAAAAAAATTGTTTTACTAGTTCTGGTTGCAGCACTTGCAATTGCAGCTGCAGAATCAGCAACAGCCCACTCTTACTATTATCCGCAGAGTTCAATGATGCAGGCAATGCAGAATCCCTACGGCTATTCTCCGGGTGCGTATTATCAGAACACGCCTTCTTACCATGCGCTGCCTTTCTTTTCCATGGGTTTTTACAATAATTCTGCAGCAAGCAGAGGATATATGATGCAGAAGCAGTATCCGCAGAGAACTTATTATCCAAGTCCGCGAGCATACAATTATGGAACAAGTTCTTCCTCAAATCCGCAGACATTGAATGTCAGCATCAGCAATTTTTCCTTTTCACCGCAGACTTTGACTGTTCATGTTGGAGACGCTGTTATTTGGAAAAATAATGACAATGCCCTGCATTCAGTTACCTCTGATTCCGGACGCGAGCTTTCTTCCGGCAATTTGTATCCCGGCGCTTCGTACTCGCATGTCTTCCTGCAAACAGGAACCTATTATTACCACTGCAGCATTCATCCAGAAATGCGCGCGAAAATAATCGTGGTGTAAAAATCAGCCAGCAGAAACAATGTTTCGTTTTTTGTCGTTTTTGCGACTTTGTGTAAATAATCATCAAAAAGGGGCAGTATTTACACAGGGAGAAGAATACTTACACAATTAATTATTTGTGATTTCTTTTATTTTTGAATTAATTTTATCTTGCATTGAATCGGCAAATTCTTTTTTGGCTTCTTTAAATTCTTTTTCAAACCTTTCAAGCGAATCTAAATTTGCCTCTTCTTGTGCATGTTCTCTATCCAATTCTATTTCCCATGCTTGCAAAATTTCTGGCGGGGGTTCAGAAGGGTCTTTTTCCTGAATCTTATATAATTCTTTCATTCCTTTTTTCAAAAAAGCTAAAATTTCGTTGGGAACATACTGCCCGTCAACAGTATTTAAGAACTTTTCAACCTCTTTTTCAAAATGGAACACGCTTTTTTGTTTTATGATAGGTAGTAATTCCTCAAGCTTTTTCATAGCTTTTTTTCATCTTCGTATGTTAATTGTAGTCTAAGATTTTTTTCAGACTGTTTTAGTGTCTTTATATTAAAAAAATATGACAAAAGTAGAGAAATAACTGCGATTGCTGTGCCAAATGTAATACTCGCAATGCCAATCCAATTTTCAATTGTCAGTTCTAAAACCATAAGTAAATCAATGAAAATTGTTCTTAAAAATTTGCTGTTATCCCGAGTTCGTTTGTTTCATGTATTACTTGGACAATGTTGAAGCAAAGCACTTTCAATAACAATTCATTGACTTGTGCTGTGTTTGTTTTGCTTTTCAGGGAGTCATTGAATTTGGCTTTTAATGCGCCAAAAGTGGATTCCACATTGCTTCTTGCGTGGTAGTGCTTTGCAAATTCTTCTTGGTTGAATTTGAAGTAATGAAACATTTTGTGCCAAATTGGAGTGCCTTTTGCTAAGGCTCTTGCATTATTTTTGAATGGAATAAATGGTTGTGCGCCTGCGTTTTGAATAATTTCAAGATTTTCTCTGCTGGAATAAGCTTTGTCTGCGCTGACTTCTTTCAAATCAAAAATATTGCTTGCAGTATTAATCAATGGTTCAAGTTGGGGGCTGTCAGCACTTTTTTCAGAGAGAACAGCACAAGTGCAGATAATGTTGGTTTTACAGCCAATAAGAGCATGAAGCTTTAGCCATTTGTGCGCTTTCTTTGTGTCGTGTTTTTCTCGGCAATAATCTGAAAACTTGTTTGTAGTGAACCCTGTGCTATCAATAGCAAACTGTGTTTCCACGCTTTTTAAAACGCCAGCAGATTTTTCAATTAAATCTTTCAGGACAGGAGTTAATTCTTCTTTTTGCATGAAATGTCCGACAGAAGCAAAACAGGCTTTCTTGTGAATGAAGCCTTTGCTTTTTGCTTCCTGTAAGTCCGACATGAATCTGCGCAGGGAGAACTGTGAATAAACTTTTAACGCAGAGGAAAAAAGCAAATCGTGTTCACTAATTTTTGGCTGCCCCCTGCTACGCTTTGTCTGTGAAACAGGCAACCCAATCAAATCATTCAGCAATTCCAAAAAGCGAGCCTTTTCTTCTTGTTGGCTTTTGTCGTAAGCGTGCCAAGCTTGCGGATAGGTCAAGCGTTTTGTTTCAATTACTGTTTTGCCTTCTTTGGTCGTAGTAATCTTTTGTAAGTAATATTCTACTGCAAAGGCGTGTTTGCATTTGTCTGATAAACCTTTTTGACAATCAGGACAGGCGCATTGTCCTTCCTTGTCCACAAAGTAAAATCTCTTGCTATTCTGGCTCTGGACAGCAAAGCCGTCATCAAGCCTTTTTATTGTTCTTGTTTGAGCTATTGCCAAACCTCTTTCTTGTCTTGGATTCATAAAACCACCTTTCATTGTTATTACTAATGTTATAACATATATTCCACTACAAAAGGTTTTTAAATGTTATTACTATTGTAATAACTATTATGAAAGTGAAAATAAGAAAAATTGGCAACAGCTTGGGAATACTACTCCCTAAAGACACGCTAACCCTTTTTGGTTTGAAAGATGGCGACGAAATAGAACTAAACCCAAAAAACAAACAAATAGAGTTAACATTAAAGAAAGGATAAGGGATTATTAAAACAATTAAAACAATTAAAATTTTAATCGTTTTAATTGTTGAAATGTTGTATTTATGGATTTAAATGAAATAATTGCGTTATCTAAAGAAGAAAATGATACTGCTGATAGAAAAGAAGGTATTGGTGATGCCGCAGGCAGAGCTATGGCTGCAATGGCTACTTCTACTGGGGGTAAAATTTTAATTGGCATTACAGACAAAAAAGTCCTTGTAGGATTAGATTACAATGATTCTCAAAAGAATAAATTAAGAATGGTTTTGGACAAATGCGAACCAAAAATTAAAGTTAAACTATTTCAAATCCCTTTTGAAAAGGAGAAATCAATATTGTGTCTTGATGTTTCTGAAAGTGAAAGGAAACCTGTTTATTTTGATGGAAAACCATACCATAGAAAGAATGGGGAAAGCATAGTCTGCACAAATCCTGAAGTTTTGGATTATCAAGTAAAAACAAGCCAGATACATTTTGACCAACTTGTCGCAAAGAATAAAGACAGAAAAGCATTACTCCAAGACATAGATTCATCAAAAATGACTGAATTTATTAATTTATCAAAAGAAGAAAGAAAAAGAACCATTAGAGAGGATGTGCCTTTAGAGGATATGCTGTTTAACCTCGGATTATATGACAAAAAAAATAATGATTTAAATAATGCTGCCGTTCTGTTGTTTAGCAATAAACCCCAAGACTTCGTTCCTAATTCTTCAATAAGTTTTTCAGTTTTCAAAGACCAAAATATTAACAGTGCTCCCTTTATTAAACAAACAATTGGCGGCACAATTTTAACTATGATTGAAAATAGTATAAATTTGATTAAATTATATGCCCCGCCCGTGTCAAGAATAAAGGGGATAAAAAGGATTGATGTATTTCCTTATCCATATGGCGTTTTGAGGGAAATCGTTACAAACGCCATCGTTCATAAAGATTATTTTATAGATTCAGAAGTAACAATACGATTATTTTCAAACAGAATTGAAATTACTAACCCTGGTGGTGTTCCACATGGGATTGACTTTGAAAAACTAATAGAAGGCAAAAACAATATTTCAGTCCCAAGAAATAGACTAATAGCTACCGCATTAGATTATGCTGGTCAAATGGATAAGGCGGGGCATGGATTCATAAGGGTTTTAACAACACTACAAAAAGATGGATTTCCAAAACCCCAATTTCCTCGAAGTGAAAATTCGTTTCAAGCAATAATTTTTGCAGGAGATACTTCAAGTGGATTACAAAAATCAACAGACCTTAATTATAAAAAAGGAAAAAAGAAAGTTCTCTCAACAATACTAAAAAGTGATTCAATTGGAATCTCAACTAAAGAATTATGCAAAAAAACGGATTATACCAATGTGCACATTTCTAATATTACAAAGGAACTTGAAGAGGAAATGCAGATTATAAAGAGGAGAAAGAAAAAGGAAATGTTTTATTTCCCAAAAACATAACAAATGAATACTTACACAAGATTTTGATTATTTACACAGAACCGATTACTTACACAAAGTCCGTTTTTGCAGAACATTTTTATACTCTTGATTCAATGTTCTTTATTGGAAAAGTGATTTTTTTTGAAAGGAAGCTTTTTGATTAAGGCAAAAAAAGAAAATATTATTACTGAAAAAGGTGTCCGCGCTTTCATAATGGAACGCCTGCTGAATTCGCCTTTTAACAGGGGCTCTGTTGTCAATGTCGGCAAAAAAACAGTTCAGGTTCAGCTTGAGGGAGACGAAAAACAAATTAAGGCGTTTATACAAAATCTTGAAAAAGAAATTACTGCCGAGTTCGGCAATCCTGCAATCACTTTCACGCCTTTCGAGGAAAACCCTGCTTTGGAAATTCCAAGCCTAATAAGGGCAAGCCAGGCATTAATGGTCGGGCAGCTGCAGAAGGGCGTTGGTGTCCAATTGGATATTTTAAGCGCTTTGAGAGAATTGCCGGGCGAGCTGGCCAAAATCTTAAAAAGCTAAAATTGTACAAAAAAACCCGCTTGCATAAAAAATGCTGCAATCCTATGTATAGTTGCCAGCCAAAGAAAATCCTTAATAACAAGCTTCTTCCTTAATGGCATATGCGCAATGCTTTTCGCGCACAGGCAGGCCTGGAATATTTGCTTACCTATGGCTGGGCAATCATCATTATACTGTCTGTTGCTTCTGTTTTGTTTATCTCTTTTTCTGCTCCCGGCGAAAAAGTAAATTTTTCCGCAGGAGGCGGCAAAATAGTTGTCAAAGCAAACGCTGTTTCCGATTGTGCGGGCGAAGACAGCGTTGCTTTATTATTGCAAAACATGAGCGGCGGCGAGATTAAAATTAACAGTGTTTCAGGCACTGGTTCTTTTGAAGCCGGCAGTTCCCCCATTACCATTGACGGGGCTGTTGTCGGCGCTGCAACTCCGCCAGTAACTGTTGCCGCTGGCAGGGAAATAAGGATTGCAAAAATAGACGCTGCCTGCGGCGCAATAAACGGAAACATTGCCATAAATTACATTGACCAGCACGGTTATTCCAAAACCGTGGGCATCAATGGCCTGGGAAAAATAAACTGCTGTCCGGGCTCTGCCGCCTGTTCCGGCAATGAGCAGAAGAACTGCCCATTGCAATCAGGGGTGTGTTCCGGCGCAAAACAAACCTGCAGTTCAGAAACATGGCCTGGCTGCAATGCCGCAAGTTACGGCGCATTATATGAAACAGCCGAAGCAAGCTGCGCTGACTTGCAGGACAATGACTGCGACAACAAATTTGACTGCAGTGATGAAGATTGTGCTTCAACCCTGTCCTGCGAACTTATATGCACTACTCACGATGAGCGCTTTCCTGTTAAGGGCGGCATAGAATTTGTCATGCATGAATCGCAGTCAACAGGCGATTGTTTGGATTGGCAGGTTGGCGGCAGAACATTTTATTTGAAGAACCTGTCCGGGGAAACAGTCCAAATCCAGAATGCAAGCGTTTCTCTCGGAGCAGGCCATTTTGATTATGTCAATGCAGGAAGCTGCGGCTTTTACGGTGAATTTGCTTCCAGTGAATGCCCGGATTCCCCGGAAGGCGGGCAGGGCGGCTATTATGAATCGTTTGCCGTTGAGAGTGTGAACGGAGTTCTTGGCGTCCCGGAAGACTGCGCTCTTAATGTTTCAAGCGCTCCAAACTCGGAAATTCAAATTGGAATTTCAAACTTTTCTTTCTGCGCAAAGAGAAGCGTTGCATTTGAACCCGAATGCGCGTATCCCAACGAAGAAATTTTGCGCGCGCACAAGGACAATCCGATAACAATCAATTTAAGCACAAGCGCGGGTGCAATAACAGTTTATTGCTATAGTTTTCCTGCATAGCAATTGCACAAAAAAAGGGAATGCGCAAGCAGGCTTCTGCGGGAAAGGGCAATTTGCCTATTCGTACAGGCTGTTTGCGGAAACAACCTTGAACAGCATTGAATTCGAAGCCGCCGACAAAGTTGAAATAGGCTCTTCTACTTTTTCTATCTTTATTTTTGTCGCGAAATAGAAAAACTTTTTCGGAAATTTTTCAATGATATAAACTTCTTTTCCCTTGTCGAAATCCGCAAGCGCGGATTTTTCAAAAACCCGTATTTCTTCCGGTGTTGCGGCTTTTTCCTTGTTTGCTCTTGTGAAATAGATCCTGTCGTTCATACTAATACATTGCGGCATTCCCTTTAATAAGGCAAGAAAACTGCCAAGCGCTCTGGAAGCACAAAACGCTATTTTTTGAAAATAAGAACTGTGCAAAAAGCGCCACAGAAAACTTTAAATTTAGGGAATCTCTTGTAATATCATGGATTCCGAGATATTTACTGACAGCGACCTGTCCTTAAAATTCAATAAGAAGGCGCTTGCCGCGAGCCTTGCAATAATTTTAGTCGCGTTGCTCGTGCTTGTGCCAGTGTTCTTTATGTCTGCCGCTTCTTATTCCTCGGGGTATTCCTCGAATCAAAAAGCCTCTGTGCAGGACTTTACCTGGCTTGTTTTTCCGTTATTCTTTGTCGCGGGAATTTTTGTGACAATAATTGCCAAGAAATTTGTAAGCCTTTCAAAATCAGATTTCGGGCTTGCAATGTCTATGGCGGGAACTCTGCTGATTTTTATTGCAGTTCTTCTCCTGCTTTTCATTACTCCCTTCCTGCAAAACATAGGCAAGGGGGATTTTCTTACCAGCCTTAGAAACGACTGGCTGATTCGATTGGCTATATTCGGCATTGTGGGAATTGTTTTTTCGCTTATCGGAAATAAATTAAATTCAGGCAGGACTCCGCTGGCTGCAACGCTTTCCTTTGTTGCTGTCCCTACGATTTTCCTGTCCGCTGTCTTTCTGCTAGGCCTGGGAATCAGGGACCTGATAACCTACAAGATGCCCGGATGGGCGAAAATTCCCCTGGCTTTTGAGGAAAGATTCGGATGGGCGCTTACTTTTGTCCTGCTGGCTGTTTTCACTGCTGCCGGGGTTTTGTATCTCTGGAAAGCCCACGGCCAGAAGGCATTGGTCTCTTTCAAGTACAGCGTAAAAATAGCTGGCTGGATTTTTGTGGGGCTGAGCCTGCTTTTATTCATAATTGCAATTATATTCTCAAGCTTTGCAAAATTCAATTTGGATACGTTTATTCCTTCAATTTTGGAGCCGATTTCCTATGCAATAATCGGCGGGCTTTGCCTGTTTGGCTTTGAAATGCTTAAAATCAATAAAAAAGATTTTAGGCGAAGTTCGAAATCCTAATTTTTGCGCGCTTTCTGTGCAAAGCTCCTAAAGCCGAAAAGTATATAAACATCATGACACTATCATGATAGTGGCATGCAAGAACATGATAGTGTCAAGGAACTTTCTGAATTAATCGGAGATGTCGAATTAGTAAAAAAGATTTCTCCAAGGTTTGGAGAATTAAACTTAGACATACAGGAAGTCCTTGAATACAGCAAAAACCCGATGTTTGTAGCTGTTTTGTTGTTCAAGCTCTCGCAGGAAAGAGAAAAAACCAATAAGATGCTTGAAAAAATCAATGAAAAATTCGACACAATAATGTTCCGCTTAAAGGCGCCCCAATCCTCCCAGATGCAGGAAACAATAATGCCTGCAATGCAGCAGGCAATGGGACAGCCATTTGCTACAGCTGCAGGGGAGCAGGAAATGATTCCCTTAAAAGCTCTCCCGGAAAACGACCAGTTAATAGTCCACCTTGCCTTTGAAAGAGGGCAGGTTTCAGCGGGAGAAATACAAAAGGAACTCGGATATAAAGGAAAAAACGCTGCCTCGCAGCGCCTGAACAAACTTTTCAAGGAGGGGCATTTGACAAAAATACAGGCAGGAAGAAAAGTAGTTTTCATGGCAAGAAATATTTAAACTTTTTCTAAGTTTAAAAAACCCCAACCCACTTTTTTTGCCGAAAAAAACCTTTTTTTCCCTCCTGTTAAATGCCCCGCCTCCTTTGCCTTAAGCCTTTTCTTGGAAAGAAAAGCCTTGTGAAAAGAACAATTTTGCTGCTGCAAAATTGGGTTCGCTTCGCTCACAATCCGAAAGGCTGTTGTTTAACTATTTTTTGTTTTTCTATTTTTTTTATGCTTGGCTTTGAACTCAAAAATTCCTGCGGAAAAGCAAGGGCGGGAATACTGCATACTGCTCATGGGGCAATTGAAACTCCCTTCTTCATGCCTGTTGCCACAAAGGGAGCAGTGAAATGCCTTTCAAATTCAGATGTTGAAAGCACTGGCACAAAATGCCTGATAAGCAACGGCTTTATTTTGTATTTGAAGCCCGGCTTGGAAATAATCGGAAAGGCAGGCGGCCTGCACAAATTTTCAAACTGGAAAAACGGAATTTTCACTGACTCCGGAGGATTTCAGGTTCTGAGCAAAGAATTCTGCCTGAAGCTTTCGGATGCGGGCGTGTTTTTCCGAAATCCATTTGATGGAAAAAAAATGCTTTTCTCTCCCGAAAAGGCAGTTGAAATTCAAAACAAACTAGGCAGCGATGTTGCAATGTGCCTCGACGATGTTCCGCTTGCAGGAGCAGATTCTGCGCGCTTGGAAGAGTCAGCGCGCCGCACAACTCTCTGGGCGGAAAAATGCAAAAAGGCGCACAAGAACAAAAAGCAGTTGCTGTTTGGAATTTCCCAGGGCGGAGTAAACAAAAGCCTCAGGCTGAAAAGCACAAAAGAAATCTTAGAACTTGATTTTGACGGAATTGCACTGGGCGGCTTGTGCCTTGGAGAAGCAAAGGAGGAAATGTTTGAAACAGCAGAAAGAGCATTGAAAATTGTTCCAAAAGAAAAGCCGCGCCATTTGATGGGAGTCGGCTCTGCAAGAGAAATCATTGAAGCAGTTTCTCTGGGCGTTGACGTTTTCGATTCGCGCTTTCCTTTGAGAACTGCAAGGCACGGAAAGGCATTCGGTTTTGAAAAGGATTTGAACATGGCTTCTGCAAAATTCAAGGCGGATTTAAGGCCATTGGAAAAAAACTGCGGTTGCTTTGTATGCAAAAATTATTCACGGGCTTATATTAGGCACTTGTTTGAAACAAGAGAGGAAAATTCCTGGATTTACCTTACCTACCACAACCTGTTTTTCCTTCAGAGCCTTATGAAAAAAATCCGCGACGAAATAAAGCAGGGGACATTCAGAAAAGAAAAATTTCTCAAGGAATTTGGAAAATGATTTTTTATCCCATTATGAAATCCTGCATGTCTGTCCAGCTTGAAAACAATCCGTCCAAAAAAGTGAAATGTCCGGCTTCAAAGTCTGCAAGCGTTTCCCAGAATTGCCTTACTTCCTTTACCTTTGTTTTTTCGGCCTGCTGGAGATAAAAGTTTTTTGCCTTTGTTTCCGCCCTCATTGCCCATAGCAGAACAGACAATTCAGAGTTTTCCTCAAGGCTTTTTTTTGCCCCCTTCTCGGGATAAATCTTTGGCTTTTCAAGGTGCTGTAAAACCTCTGGGCTTACAACTGCAAATTTTCCGTTTTCCTTCAAGGCGCCTTCGACAAGCGACAATGCGGAAAAATGCTCTTTTTCCTCTTTTGCAAGAAACTCAAACGCGCGCTTCATTTCCCCGTCGCTGGTTTTTTCTGCGTTTTCAGCATAAAAATCCCTTGCCTTTTCCTCTTCGCCCTTTGCAACAATAACTGCCTTTGAAATGTCCTCAACCTGTTTTTGCGGAATCTTTACAAGTTTTTTTATCAAATTGTTTTTCATTCCAACACACCCCTTTGAACAGTGCAATTAATAGTATTCCATAGAGTTTAAAATTTCTTTCAAAGCGATTTTTTTAACGCTTATTGCCCTGTCTCCCCCGCCGCAATAAAGGAGCAGATCCTTTCCGTTCAGGTCTGGAATCGCAGCAGTGGGAAAAACAACGTTTGAAACAAAGCCGTGTTTTTCATAATCCTGCAAAGGCTCTATCAAAGGCTTTTGTTCAGGGCTTCTTGCAATCACTCTTTCGGGGTTTTTCAAATCCAAAAGCATTGCTCCCGCGGAATAAATTTTTTTCCTGCCCTGTTTTTTTACTCCGTGATAAATTTCAAGCCAGCCATGGGGAGTTTTTATGGGCACTGTTCCCGCGCCAATTCTTTCGGATTCCCAGGATTTTTGCCTTGGCTGGACAATGCTTTTTTCCCTTCCCCAGAAAACCAAATCCGGAGAATAAGAAATCCAGATAGAGGGCCTGCTGAAATAAAAGCTTCCTTCAGGGCGGTGCAGCGCAACGAATTTTCCGCGGATTTTTTCGGGAAAAATTACAACATCCTTGTTCTGCTCCCTGAAAATAATTCCCTGCCTTTTCCATTCATGCAAATTTTTTGAAACAGCCAAACAGGTGGAAACTCCTTCATTGTGCGAAACAGCCACATAAGTCATGAGATATTTTCCCCTGAAATAGGTAATGCGCGGGTCCTCTACTCCGTATTCCCCCTCGTTGTGGGTTCCGGTAAAAACAGGCTTCTGCTCTATTTTTTCAATATTGAATCCGCTTGAATCCAGAAAAATTCTCCTGAATTCCGAAATGTTTGACAATCTGAGAGTGCCGTTTTTGAAGAAAACGCAGTTGCCGGTTCTTTTCAGAATTTCTTTTTGCCCGATTTGTTCACGGCCTGCACTGTAATGCTTTTCCGAAACAATCACAGGGTAGACAAGCGGGTCTTTTTTTGCAGCCCTTTCGGCAATCCTTGCAATCAAAACAATTTTTCCGCTGCGCAGCCGCACTGCGGCAGGATTCAGGGCTCCGTCTATCTGCCAGTTATGAAAAGAAGGATTAAAATCCTTCGGGGAAAGAAGAAGTTTTTCAGTTATTGTCATTAAACCACTTTTTCAGCAAAAAACAATTTTTATTCCCGAATATGCTTTTCATGTGAGCGAAGCGAACCCCAATTTGCCGAAGGCAAATTATTCTTTTCCCAAGGCTTTTCTTGCTTGCAAGAAAAGGCTTATTTCATTTCTTCGAATTCCTTTTTTCCCTTTTCAAGCTCTTTTTCCTGCTGTTTGTCAAGCTCAAGGAGCATTGCCTGGAATTCCCCGGCATGTGTTTTTTCTTCCCTTGCGATTTCCAGAAAAAGCTTTTTCAGGAGGCTGTTCTGCGAGAATGCCGCGAGCTGTTCGTAGAGGTTCACTGCATCGAGCTCGGCAATCATTCCAACCCTTAAAATTTCCTTGTCCAGATCTTCTTTCTTGACTTTTTCCAAATTAATCGGAATATTCGACATCATTCAAAAATCCCCCTGTTTTTTTTATTTCACAATCCTGCAGAAGTTTTCTTCAGTATATACTACTTGTTAATTTCTTTAAAAACAATTTGTTTTCAAAAAAAGCGGGTTTTTCTATTTTTTGCTTGATTATTTTTATGGTTAAAAATGGCTCTTGTTTTTGCAACTGCAAATGATTTCAAGTTTAAAGAGATTCAGGCAGTCCTCGAGCCTGTTGGAATTTCTGTCTGGCAGAAAAAAATGAATCTTTTTGAAAAGCAGAGCGATTCTGTTTCTGAAATCGCGCTTGAAAAGGCAAATCATGCGTTCTCAAAATTAAAGCTTCCGCTGATTGCAGAGGACACTGCTGTTTTTTTCGAAGCCTTCCATAATTTTCCCGGCACGCGGCCGAAAAGGCTTTTTCAGGAACTCGGATTTAAGGGATTGCTTGCAAAGCTCAAAGGGAGAAGCAGGAAGGCTTTTTTTCACACTGCAATCTGCTATCTGGATTATGAAAACAAGCCGAAGATTTTTGAGGCAAAACTTCAAGGGAAAATAGCAAAGGAAGTAATTCTTCCAGATGAGGAAAGAATGCCTTTTGAAAAAATTTTTATTCCAAAGGGATTTGAAATTGCGCTCTCGCAGATGAATTTCGATGAAAAAAACGCAATAAGCCACAGGGCAAATGCCACAAGGCAATTGGCGCGCTTTCTTGTTGAAAAAAGCCTTGCGGAAACAAAAAACCTTGAATAATTTATTTTGCGTTTGCACTGCTGTTCTGCAACTGCTGTGGTTTTTCGAATCTCCTGAAAAAAAATCCCTTTGCTATTTCCGCTGTTGCAAAATATCCGATAAGGACTGCCGCAATCAATACCAGTACAATGGGCGGCATTGGCTCGAATTCGAACAGAATGTTTCCTATTACAGAGAATGTTATTGCCACTGCTATTATTCCTGTAACTAACGATGAAATCAGGAGCAGTTTGCTCGGCCTGCTCTTGAAGAAGCGCATGCTTGTCCTGATTGCAAAGGTAACTATTATTTCAGAAAGCACTGATTCAAGGAACCACGCAGTCCTGAAAAGTTCTGTTCCCGCGTTTGCAATGAAGAGCAATGCAAAAATCAGTATCAAATCGAAAACAGTGCTAATCAACCCGAAATAAACCATGAAATTCCTTATGAGCTTTATGTCCCAGTGCTTTGGCTTTTTCAGCCACCGGGCATCGACATTGTCTGTTGAAATGCTTATCATGGGGACATCGCTGAGCAGATTGTTCAAAAGTATCTGTGCGGGAAGCAGGGGAATGAATTTCAGGAAAAGCGACGAAGCCGCGACAGTGAACATGTTGCCGTAATTCGCGCTTATTGTATTCAGGATATATTTTGTAATGTTTGCAAACGTCCTTCTGCCTTCGACTATTCCGCTTGCAAGCACCCTTAAACTTTTTTTCAGCAGAATAATGTCAGCGGCTTCCTTTGCTATTCCCGTTGCTGAATCAACTGAAATTCCGACTGTTGCGGCGTGAAGCGCGGGGGCATCGTTTATTCCATCTCCCAGAAAGCCGGTTATGTGCCCCTGCCGGTTAAGGGAGGAAACTATTTTTGCCTTCTGCTCGGGAGAAAGCCTTGCAAAGACATTGTATTTGCCGCATAAGGAATCGAATTTATCCGCTTCAATTGCCTCGAGCTCTGCGCCGCTTATTACTTTTCCTTCAATTATTTCAAGGCCTACCTCTTCACAGATTTTTTTTGTTATTACGGGGCTGTCTCCGCTGAGAATCTTTACTGCCACGTCGAGCTTTGTGAATGTTTCAAGCGCCTCTTTCACTGTTTTTTTAGGGGGATCCGAGAAAAGCAGCCAGCCGAGAAAAACCATTCCCGCTTCGTCATCTTCCGTTGTTTCTGTTTTTGCAATTGTTTTTTCCGCAACTGCAATCGCCCTGTATCCCTGAGATTCGAATGATTCCGCCTGTTTCCGTATTTTTGCGGCAGCTTCCTTTGAAAGAGCTTTTTTTGAACTGCCCTGCATTGCAAACGAACAGGCCTCAAGCACTGCCTCGGGGGAGCCTTTTGCAATGAGAACGCTTTCCTTTCCTTTTTTTGCAATAACGCTCATTCTTCTTCTTTCGAAATCGAATTCGTTTTCGTCTATGACCGTGAATTTTTTCATCTGCCCGGAAAAATTTCCGGATTTTTCATTGTGCCAGATTGCCCTGTCAATCGAATTCCCGAAGGAATGCCTTCCCCTGCTTGCGGAATTGCAGAGCAGGCCGTACAAAAAAATCTTTTCGTCTGTTTTTTCCTCGAGGTTTACGAATTTCTGCAGCGACAATTCATCCTCAGTGAGAGTTCCTGTCTTGTCGCAGCAGAGAACATCGATGTTCCCGAAATCCTCGATTGAAACAAGGTTTTTGGTTATTACCTTTAGCTTTGACATTTTCAATGCTGCCTTTGACAATGAAACAGTTATCACTATGGGCAGGACTTCAGGGGTTATTCCGACTGCGACTGCAAGCGCGAACAAAAATGAAATAATAATGTCCTGCCTCAGAAATGCATTTACAATGAAAATAAACACAGTCATTATTGCGACTATTTTCAGCAGGAAATTGCTGAATTCCGTTATGCTTTTGTGGAAGCCCGAACGCGTTATTTCTGTTTTCAGCGAAGAGGCTGTTTTTCCGAAAAAGGTTTTTTCTCCTGTTGCGATTACAATCCCGTAGCCCCAGCCGCTTGCAACAGAGGTTCCCATAAAGACAGTGTTCCGCATCTCGTGCGGATGGCTTTTTTCCGCTGCAAGAATTCCCGCCTGTTTTTCAGAGGGGAGAGATTCTCCCGTAAGAGCTGATTCGTTTGCAGTCAGGTTGTCTGTTTTCAGAAGCAGTATGTCTGCAGGAACCAAATCCCCTATGTGCAGATGGACAATATCCCCAAGCACAAGCTCCCTGCTGTCAATTTCTACAAGCTTTCCGCTGCGCATTGCGCGCGCCTTTATTGTAACCAGCTTTTCCAGTTCCCTCAAAGCCCTTTCAGCCCTGTATTCCTGGAAAAACCCGAGCAGGCAGGAAATAAAGACAATTGCAATAATAATGAATGCCTCTACCTGTTCTCCGAGCGCATAGGCAATTATTGTCGCAAAAATCAATACGAGAATAAGCGAGTTTTTGAACTGTGAAATAAGGATGTGAAGCGCGTGCCTCTGGTTTGCTTCCCGTAATTCATTGGGACCGTTTTCCTCAAGGCGCTTTCCGGCCTCTTCAGCGCTCAGCCCTTCTTCCGCGCTCTTCAGAAGCCCAAAAACCTCTTCTTTCTGCATTGCCCAGAAAGCAGTTTTTTCACTGCCGCTGCCCTTGTGCACAATCATTGAATCTTCACGCAGAAAATAAGGTTGGCAGTATATAATATTTTTTCGCTTATATGCTATGCAAAAGGTTTCAGCGGAAATCTACTGTCAAAATTGCCTTAAATGCAAAAAACATTTTTTTTATGCATGAACGAACAGGGATTCAATCTGCTGCAATTGCATTGCCCTGAAGAAGATTCTGGTGTCAGAAAGCTGCTAAGAGTTTACAGTGTAATATCAAGATTTGATAAAAAAGCAATTCCGCTGCAGTCGGAACAAGCGAGTAGAATAAATGAATTTTTGAAAAAAACCAACAAAAATCTGAATAATGAAATTGGCCCAAAATGGAAAAGTATTTGGTTAGAATCAATTGGGTATGATTTTGCCAGACTTTCTTACAAGGATTGGTTCTTGGGCAGAGCTTCTATTCCGCTTGTTGCGCTGAAAGTGCTGGGCTTTTTTGGTTTGCAGGAAGAAATTATTGATTTGGTTAAAAACTGCGATTTCTTCTGCTCCACTACTGGCAGGGTATTCAAAGTGCCGCACGAAATAACTTCTGACTTGTCTTATTTGGCTGGCGCCATTCTTGGCGATGGGCACATAACAAAAGCAGAATATAGGATAAGCTTTAAAGTTTCTGAGGAATGGCTTGCCAAGAAATTTGTTTACAAAATTAAAACTGTTTTCAACCACGAAGTTCGGTTGCATGCCAAATCAGAAAAAAACCGCAAAATGCAATATTGTGCGGATTGTGATAACAAGCCGGCCGTCCGCATTTTTACAAAGTTTTTTAATATTCCAAAAGGAAAGAAATCTCACATAATTGAGGTTCCCGAAATAATCCTAGAATCGCCTGCAGAGATAAAAAAAGCTTTTTTAGAGGGGGTTTTTGATACAGATGGCGGCAAAAGAAGAGGAGGATTTGGCTTAACAACTGCTTCGCAAAAGTTCAGGGGCCAGTTAGCATTGCTTTTAGAATCCTTTGGAATAACCGTGCATAAAGACGAATGGGTTAATAAAAAATATAATAAAAGCTATTATGGCTTACAATTCAATAGGAAAAACCCAAATCTTGATTTCATATGCACGGGTACCGAAGCCCGGTTAAACGGAATGGGTTTAGGTAGCAGGCAATAAATATTGTTATATTTATTTTCTGCTGAAAACACCCATTGGCTTAGTGCCTTCGCAGGTTCGAATCCTGCCCCGTGCACTTAAAATAATTAAAAAATCAGAAAGTAAAATAAATTTTATTTTTCCAGATAGCTTATTTTCATCTGCAAATCTTGCCCGTGCACTTTATTTTTTTTGAAATGCTATTTATTGGGCATAGTTGGCTGTCTATTAGATGTACATTTAATACGCATCCTTTATATTGTTTATTGTGCATTATTCTGTTATAAGAGGGTGGTTTTTGTGAATGCGAATCTTGGAGTTCCTTACGAGGCAATTGTGAAAAAAGCGATTGAAAAAGGCTATGCTGGAAACCAGACTGAGGTAATCAGGCAGGCTCTTCTTGCCTATGAGAGAATGCTTGAAGAGGAAGAAGTCCAATTAGTGAACAAAGGGATTGCTTTGGAAATGCAGGACATAAAATCCGGAAAAACAAAGACAAAAAGCATTGAAGCAATAAAAAAGAAATACAAATTGTGATTCAATGAAAATTGTTTTTTCGGAAAAAGCAGAAGAAGAGCTTGATGCAATGGAATCAGGCCTGCGCGCGCTTTTTTTAAAGCACATTGAAAAAATCAATGCAGAACTCCAGCCAAGGCACCTGCGCTTTGGCCTGCCGTTCAATGTGGAAGAAGTCACAAAACAGGCAAGAATGGTTTACCAAAAAGAAGCAGACAAGTTGTCAATACTGCACTGCTTCAAAAACCACAAAGAATACGAACGCTGGTACAAATCATTTAAATAAAAAATTTATTTTTCCATATAGCTTATTTTCATCTGCAGATTCTTGTCCGCGGTTCCGCGGATGAGCTTTCCCGTTACGGGCTGTTTTTCTTTTGTAGTTATTTCCATGCTGCCGTACATTTCCCCGAAGTCGAGTTTGTAGCTTCCTTTGGCGTGCATGATTGGCAGGTTTGAAAGGTTTTTTTTGCTTGGAGCAAGGACTGCCTCCTGCATTGTGCCTTCCATGTCAGTAATCGTGCATTCCTTTATGAAATACTGCTCCATTGCCTTTTTCAAAGTGAGAATAACATCCTCTCCCGAGTCAAATTCAATCGAAAGGCTTTTCCTTGTATTTTTCGGCTTCCACATTTCAGATGCTGCGTGCAGACCCATTTTTTTTCAACTCCAAAAAAAATTATTTTCTCCTGATAAGATTTCCAAAAGTAGTTCCCAAAGAAGGAGATTTTTTTGAGGGCGATTGTTCAAAAGACCATTTTCCCTGGTCAGCAATCGCGTCCTTCATGGATGGCTGCATTACGCTGTCCATGTCAACGCGGCTTTTCCCGCCAAAGCCGGCTGTTCCCTTTCCCAAAAATTTCCATGCAGCGAAAACAACTATTGCCGCAATCACAATCAGTATAATCCAGAAAAAATCCCCCATTCCTGCCAAAGAAAAAAATCCAGTTGCGCTTGCAGCCGCCTGTGCTTCATTGCCTGTATTTGTCTGCTCTGCGTTTGTTTCATCGGCGGCACTATTTTCAGCAGGCGGCTGTGCCGCGGTTTTTGGAGTGAAAAAAGCAACAATTCCGTCAAAAATTCCCGGCTGCTTTTCTGCCTGCAGGCTTGCGGGATTTTTCACTGAATCTATTTCCGAAATCAATAGCTGGATTTCTCCGTCCATGTTTGCGATTTTTGCCTTTATTTCTTCAAGCGCCGAGGAAATCTCCGAAGCCTTCTGGTCAAAAGCGCTTTTGGAAGACTGGACAGAATTCAGCCCAGTGCTTAATTCTTCAATTTGTGTTTTTACCTTGTCCATTTGCGCTGCAAAGGAATTCATGCTTGCGTGTATGGAATCTATTTCCTGTCGGGTTCCTGCGGAAGTTTCCGCCTTGACGCCTGCTGTTGCACTGTCTATTTTTTCGCTGTTCCTGTAAATGTCAGCCTGCACTGTATGAGTTCCCTGCGAAAGCCCGTTCATTGAAACAACAAGCGTGTTCCCCGAAGCGACTGCGTTCAGTGCAAGTGCATTGTTCGTCGAGCCAGGCGCAACAGTGACTGCAGAATTATAGACAAGAACGCTTACCAATGCGGAATTGTCAAAAAGAATCCTTGCCTCTGTAAAATCAAGCGAGGAAAATTCAGCCGAAAAGCTCCAGTTCGCGCCTGTGGGAATTTCCTGCGGCACGTTCAAGGTAACAGCCTGTGCCGAGGCAAAAAAAAGAACAAGCAAAACAGCAACAAACCCGAGTTTTGTTTTCATTAAAAAAGCCATTAACATATTCTCATAATTCTTATTTAAACATTGCGTCTCAGGTTGTTTTATTATTAGCGGGGCTCGTGGTCTAATGGTTCATGACGCAACCTTCACACGGTTGAGGTTGGCGGTCCGATTCCGCCCGGGCCCAATCATTGATTTTTTGCTTTAGGCGTTTTTATGCGGAAAAAGATTTTTTTGTTAATTTTCATAGCTGTTTTTTTAGCGCTCTCAGTTTGCTGGCAGGCAAGCTATTACTGGGGAAGCCTTTACACCCCGCCTACTTTCACGAGCTTTTCGCTTGTTGAATTCGACAAAAAGGTTTCGGAAAGCGCGCAGGACTGCTTTTCCATGCAGGCTGAATCGAATTTTGGAAGCGAAATGGAACAGGATTTTGTTGTTTCCGCAAACAACAGCATTCTCCTGCGCAAGCAAATTGATGTTTCAAAAAATCCGCTTGTAACAGAATGCATTCCATCCGAAAGCCTTTCTCAGGGAGACAATTTTATTGAAATAAGGCTGGGGCCCGAAAGGCTGTTTTACCATGTGGAAAAAATTGCTTCGCTTGAAAAAAAGGTTTCTGTGCTTTCCGCTGAATATGAAGGAAGCGGGAACCTGAAAATAAATGTTTCAAACAGCGATGATTCAAGATATTCTCCCATAGAAATTTTTGTGAATCAGGCGCTTGACCACAGGGTTTATTTTTCGGGAGAAAGCTTTTCCACAACTGAAAAAATTTTCTTACAGCCCGGAACAAATTCAGTGAAGGTTTCCTTTGAGGGAAAGGAAATCCTTGTTTCCGCGGAAAAGGAACAGGCTTTCGCCATGAATCCGATAATCGGATTGCTTGTTTTGAGCGCGCTCTTCTGCGTGCTTGCCTTCCTTGTTTTTTTCGAAAAAGGCATTTTTGAAAGAATCGCCTTGTCTGCCCTTTCTTTTTTCGCAGTCTTCTGCACTGTTTTTTTTGTGCTGAATATTTCGGGGCTGCTTTCCGCATTCAATTTTGCGCTTTCAATAATTCTCCTTACTGCAGTGATTGCGCTGTTTTTCAGGAAAAATTTTTCAAGGCAGGACAATTCCTTGAAAATAAACTGGAAAAAAACAGCGCGCGAAATCTCCCCCCTGCTGTTTGTCCTTGTGGGAATAATTGTTTTTTCATCGCTTTTTTTCAATCTTTTCACTTCAACATACTTCGGAACATGGACAAGCTTTTACGAACGTCAGTCCCGCGAAATAATGCAGGCGCAGGCAATTCCATCCCTCGACTCCTACAGCTTTCTGGGGACAAAG
The DNA here is from genome assembly GCA_035290965.1 of archaeon. Taxonomy (GTDB): domain Archaea; phylum Iainarchaeota; class Iainarchaeia; order Iainarchaeales; genus JAGVNX01. The sequence goes on from DATDTD010000065.1 coordinate 27,034, forward strand.
GAATTCGGATACATGAGCGGATATTTTTTCATAGAGCCCGGGGTTTCCTGGTTAACAGGGCTTGCAATCCAGCAGAGCTATGCAATAGTAATGATTCTCGCGCAGATCGCCTTTGTGGCATCCGCAATTCTTTTTTTCCGTTCCTACAGCCTTGGAAAAAAGGCATATCTGGCTGCAATTGTCTGCCTTCTCGGGGGATTTTTGTTTTCTGATTTCAGCTTCAATATCCGCCATGTAATCAGCTATTCTTTTTTGTTTTTCAGCATGTTTTTGCTGAGAAAAAACAACGGCTTAGGAGCAGGAATTGCGCTCGGCTTCGGGGTTTTTTTCCAGACTCCAATTGCTTTGATGTTTTTGGCTTTAATGCCTGTTGTCGCAAAGCGCGATTCCCTGAAAGAGCTTGCAAAGGCGCTCGCAATAGGAGCTTTGATTGCAGGAATTTTTTTCGCGCCCACGATTATTTCAAGCGGGCTTCCCTCGCAGGCAAAATCCGATGTCTGGGGATATCTCTGGAGCATTCCATTGTACGGGTTTGTGCTCGATTACATGTCGATAATTCTCCTGATAGGAATTTTCATTGTGCCGTTTTTGCTGCTGAAAAAAACAAAGTTTGATTCTTTTTCATTGAGAGTCCTGTTCCTGTTAATCATTTTTCTGCTTATTCAGTTATATGTTTCCTACAGGGTGAATATTGTTGCTACAATAACCTTTGCGCTTTTAATCGGCCTTATTTTTCCAAAGGACTTTTTCAGGGAGCGCCTCACTGAATACAGCCTCGCGGCTTTTTTTGCAATCGGGTTTTCCTTCATGTTCATTATAATAATGTCCTTTTATCCCGTTAACCCGCAGACATCGGAATCCTTTGTGTTCGCAAAAATGAATTCCTCTACAAATGCAAATTTTCTGAACGAGCCCTGGCTCGGGCATCCTTTTATTTTTTATGCGGAAAGAAAAAGCACTGCGGACCTGGCTGTTGAATACGCGAACGAGCAGATGATTGACGACAGCTATTCTTTCATAAAGCAGGGCTCTTTGGAAATTTTGAAAAAATACAAAATAGATTATGTGATTAACCGCTCGATTTTTCTGGATGAAAAGCCGGTTGGAAGCAATCTCTATTCGAAGCTGATGGAATATCCCGCGCTTGACAAGGTTTTTTCAAACAGCCTTATTTACATTCACTGGGTTGACAGGGGCAGGATTAAATAATCCAAGGCACTATTTCTTTTCATGATTGACAGATTCATGAAAATCGCTGTTGAAGAGGCGCTTGCGGGAATAAAAAAAAATTCCGGCGGCCCCTTTGGAGCAGTGATTGTGCAAAAGGGAAAAATCATTGCAAAAGCGCACAATCAGGTTTTCAAATCACACGACCCTACTGCGCACGCAGAAATCGTTGCAATCAGGAAGGCGTGCGCAAAACTCAAAACTTTCAATCTTTCGGATTGCGAGTTATATTCTTCCTGCGAGCCCTGCCCGATGTGCTACTCCGCAGCACGCTGGGCGCGGATAAAAAAAGTCTTTTTCGGCTGCACTTCAAAGGATGCGGAAAAAAACGGCTTTGACGATGGCGGCATTCTTAATGAAATAAGGGGAAAGGCAAAAAAGAAAATTCTCATGAGGCAGTTGAACAGGAAAGAATGCCTTCCTGCTTTTGAAGAATGGAAACAAAGAAAGCCCAAAAAAAATTATTAATCTGTAAAAGCGCTCGCGTCTACTCCTGCGTCCCAGGAATATCTCGGGCGGATTTTTACCATCCAGATTTTTTCTGTATTGTCATCGAGCACAATTGCAAATCCCTTTGATTTCGGCATTTCTGAGTAATACTTGTCAAAGTCCTGGTGCATATAGCTCGGCCTTAGTGCGGAAACAGCCACAATATCCGGCTGTGAAGTTAATCTATGCGAAATAAACAAATCGCACTGGCTTACTGCATCGGGATGCAGTCTTTCAGGCCTTTGGGTTGCAAGGCACAGGCTTAATCCAGGCTGTCTCCCAACTCTTACCCATTCAAGCAGAACCTTCAATGCAATGTTATCCTCGTCTTTCGGCATGAACATATGGGCTTCGTCAATGAACATCCATACAACTGGCATTCCGGATTCTTTTTTTTCTCCCTTGATTACTTTCATTTCCTCTTCTTTTCTGAAAAGCATTCTTTCCTCAAACAATTTTTTTCCGAGCAGTGCCACAATAATGTCTTTTGTTCCTTCCATTCCAATTGCCTGCCTGTAAGCCGAAACATCGATTATAGTTACTGCGCCGGGCTTTGCAATTTCCTTTATGCGCGTTCCCTCTTTCTCAATTAAGCCCCATGTTTTTGCAAGCTTTATTCTGCTGGCAAGCGCCTGTTTTGTCAGGGTTTCTGATTCAGTGTCTTTTTTTATTGCAGTAATAATATCTTCAATTCCGTAATAAGTTCCCATTTTTTCCTGCAGTGTTTCAATTACCCTTGAAAGCAATACTCCTTCAGGATCCCTCCATGTAAGGTGGAACAATGCCATCCATTCAATTGCATCAAGCTCTGCTGCCTTGATTGTAAAGCTTCCGTCAATGGGAATGCTTTTTTCCCTGTAAAAATCAGTTGTTCCCTTTGGAACCAGAATCCTTACATTTGTGGCTTCAGGCTTCAAATCCCATTCCGCAAGCTCTGAAACGCTTTCCTTGTTTGGAATTTTCAGGCTCCAGAAAATTCCTACAGTATCAATGCAGATTACTGTTGTGCGCGCCTTTATGCTCGGCTCAAGGCGCGCGAATTCTTCGAGGAGGATGGCTAACGTGAACGACTTGCCCCCACCTCTTTTGCCGCAGATTAATACAAGATGGGATTTTGCAAGGTCCATTGCAATTTTTCTTCCAAGAACAGGTTTTTCCCCCGCAGACATTACAACCTTTCCGATATATCCAGTTCCCCTGTTGCCGTATTTTTCCAGGTCTTTAAGGCTTCTGCCTATTATTGAAACATTTTCGCTCAGCTCTATTTTTCCAAGGGGGGTTGTTGGCATTAAAATCGCAGTAAAAAAAGGGAATTCTGATATTTAAGGATTTTGTCCTGCTGTTTTGTTTTCCGCACAAGTTTTTTAAAAGGCAAAAGCATATTATCTAAAGCAGTTAACGTGAAACATTGTGGCTCAAATGAAAAACCTTAATGCGCAGGGCGCTTTGGAATACCTGCTGATTATAGGCGGCGCAATAACTGTTGCGGGAATTCTCATAGCCTTGTTTGCAACAACCAGCAATACAATGACTGACGTGCAGCAGGATGAAAAAATAAATTTTTTCTGCTCAGTCCTTTCAGGCGAACAATGCGGAAGCACTATTCCATCCGCAGGATGCGTAGTGGGCGACTGCACCTTAAGCCCTGTAACAGGGAAATGCACTGGACAGCCGCGCATGCAAAGGACAACTGGCTGTTTCGGCGGGACAAAAACACTGTCGGAACAAACCTGTGCAGAAATGCAGGGAACAATTTGTTCTGCATCGCAAACCTGCTCTGAAAGCACTGTTGAAGCCGCAGACACCGCAGACTGCTGCCTTGCAATGTGTGTGGAAAATGTACTGTGTGGAAACCGCACTATTGACAACGGAGAAGCCTGCGACCCGCCAGGAAGCATAAACCCAGTAACCTGCAAAACAACAATTGGAGAGTATGATGGAACGCAAACATGCAATGACACCTGCACTGGCTGGAACACTTGCACAAGCACAGAATACTGCGGAGACAACGAAATAAACGGAACAGAGCAGTGTGACGGAACAGACTGGGGAACAATACAAACATGTTCAGACTTACTGCAGGGAACAACAGGAACACTTTCCTGCAACCAAAACAACTGTACATTCGACACAAGCCAGTGCGTGCAAAACCAGGGAATTTTGTCAGTTTCTCCCGCCGGCGGGCTTTCAAGTTCGGGAACAGTTGGCGGCCCGTTCAGTCCAAGTTCGCTGCAATACACTTTGAACAATATGGGAACAGCAGGCATTGCCTGGACAGCGACAAAAACACAGCCATGGATAACTCTTTCAAGCGCGGGAGGAAATCTTGCGGTCGGGGCAAATGCAACAGTGACTGTTTCAATCAACACAACCGAGGCAAACTTGCTGGCAGCGGGAAGCTATTCAGACACGATTAATTTCATAAACACGACAAACGGGCAGGGAGACACGGCACGCAGCGCACGCCTGACAGTTAACAGCATGGGAGTGCAGCCAATGCTGACGGCAAGCAGGACAAGCGGAGTTGCTCCTGTCGGAGTTTTCTTTGACGCGATTAATGAGTCTGACTGGGTTTCGGGAGTTATTCAGCCAAAAGGGTTTGCAAGCCAGCCGGCGCAAATAACCGGAGTGAAAATTACAACTGTCAGCTATTCGAATTCAGAGGGGCAGGGAACACTGGCATTTGATGCAGCGGCAAAAACATTGTCCTGGAATTCGGGAACAGCTGTTAATGTTTCTTCTGGAGAAAACTTTATTCTGCAAAGCCCGACAGAAAGCCCGACAGGGGCAAAGCTTTATGTCTGGGTCAATCCCGCGCAACTGCCTTCTTCAAATGCAAACGAATCCATAACAATAGTAAGCGGCGGAATAAACGCTGACTGGGCAAGTTTTCATTACGAATGGGATTTCGGGGATCCTGCTCCGGGAGGAACAAGCAGTATTGATCCTTTGTGGTATTGGCAGAATGGTGCAAAGAAGAGCGACGGTTCCTGGTATGCAAAAAACAAGGCTTTCGGCTGGAATGCAGCGCATGTATATGAAAATGCGGGCACATACCCGGTAAAACTAAAAATCATTGACGATGAAGGCACAACCCGTGAATATTCGCAAACAATCACTGTTGCAGCACAGCCTGCAGCAGGCTGGACAATATATTACGTTTCAAGTTCTGACGGAAATGATCCGTACTACAGCGGATTGTGCGAGAATGGAGCTGATTATGCAAGTCTTGTTCAGCCGAACAGTGTTGATGCTGGCACAATAACACAGGGGTATGTGTTCAGCATTTTTACTTTGAAGGATGGCAGTGGAAACATAATCGGTTATATGAGACCCAATGGCTGGGCCAATGCTCTTGGGCGGGGTGTTTATTCTGACACTGGATTCGTGCGCCAAATAGGCACAACGAATTCCTATCCCAGAATTTATGATTCATATCCGGGATTTAATTTGGACGCCGGTATTACAGAGACGACTGTATATGGCCTGGGTTACACTCGTACCGGCGGAACACTTACTACCGGCAATGTTTTGTATGCAGAGAATCCTGTTCTGATTAATGACACTGTTATTCAGGGTTCGACAGTAAAAAATTCAATTGTTATTCATTCGGAAATAAAAAACGCTTATGTTGAAAACGCAATTGTTGTCAACTCAAAGATTTATGCGGCAAACAGTTCGGCTACAAAAGGCACTGTTACAAGCCCTAAGACTATTAATTCAAAAGGGATTCATGAGGCATTGAACACTATCTGCGGGCCATTAGCCAGCTGGGCTGCTGGAACTGCAAAAGCAAAACCAAACTCAAAGATCTTGTTCAAGCGCGGCGAAGAGTTTAGTGCAATGCATACAATGTCAGGAACATTCAATGAGCCGCTGTATGTTGGCGCATACGGAACAGGAAACAAGCCCGTTTTGTACCAATCGCAAAATTATCTCATAACTGCAGGAAATCTTAACGATCTCCGCGTTTTGGATTTGGAAGTAAGAGGAACTCCTGCAGAGGATAACATGGCTTTCCAGTATTTGGGCGATGGCTCGCTTATGCTGCGTGTAAAGGAAAGTCTCACTGGGCAGAACAATGGCTGGCACCCGTTGGCTTTTGTTGTTGATTCAGAATTTGACAAAGTCAATGGCCATACAATTTTTCATGGCGCAGTAGAAGGCACCATGAAAAGAATGGCTATTTTGGGAAGCAATTTTTACGGTCCGCAAGAGAACAATGGAGAATGGCTCAACAGGCTTTACAGCGGCAAAACAGTTGTCGAGCATAATTCCTACAGCCAGCAGATTTCGATAAAAGGAATGCTGCGGCTTATGACAAACAGGTGGAAAATTGCGGCTTTCAATTATTTTTCAGATCCAGGTTCAAACCAGACAATAAACCTTGAAGGAGACCCGTTAAATACAGGGCCTCCAAAGCACATTCTGATTATGGGGAATGTTTTCAATGAGGATTCTTCAACCCAGCATATGAAGGCGATTAACATCGTGCAGGGAGAAAACGTTACTATAATCAATAACCGCATGTATTCGACAAACTATGCAAGCACTTTTGCGGGG
>DATDTD010000066.1:0-2515 GCA_035290965.1 archaeon
CCATTGTAGTGCCCGCAACAGCCAGCAGCATTAACAGCCGCCTGTTCAGTATTCCCTGTTTTCTCCGCGGCTTTGCCTTCATTATGTCTGCGGAAGCCGGCTGCTGCCCGAGAGTTATTGCGGGCAGGTCGTCTGTTACAATGTTCATGAACAATATCTGCAGGGCAAGAAGCGGCAGGGGCAGGCCTGCGAGTATTCCGAAAAAAATTATGAAAAGCTCGGCATAATTGCAGCTGAGCTGGTAAGTGATGAACTTCTGGATATTGTTGAAGACAGTCCTTCCCTCCCTTATTGCCGCGACTATTGTTGAAAAATCATTGTCCTTCAGGATAAGGTCTGCGGATTCCTTTGAAACATCTGTCCCGTTTTTTCCCATTGCAACCCCTATGTGCGCCTCTTTAAGCGCCGGGGCATCGTTTACACCGTCGCCAGTCATTGTGACTATTTCCTGGTTTGCTTTCAGCGCCTTTACAATCCTCAGCTTGTGCTCGGGATTTACCCTTGCAAAAATAGTAATCCCGCCGACTGCTTTTGAAAGCTCCTCATCTGTAAGCCTGTCTATTTCCTCGCCGAGCATTGTCTTCTGCTTCAGGCCGATTTCTTTTGCTATTTCTTCCGCTGTTTCTTTGTTGTCTCCTGTTATCATTTTTACTTTTATTCCCGCTCCCATGCAGGTTTCCAGAGCGGCTTTCACTTCATCGCGCGGAGGGTCTTCCATTGCAGCAATTCCCAGAAAAACAAGCCCTTCCTCAAAGCCGCCTTTTTCCTGCGGGGAAATTTTTTTGAAAGCCAGGGCAAGTGTCCTGAGTTTTTGCTGTGCAAGCCTGCTGTTCACTGCAAGTATTTTTTTCTTTTCCTCTTCAGTAAGCTTTACAGTCCTGTTGTTTTCCTGGATGAAACCGCATTTTTTAATCAGGATTTCGGGTGCGCCCTTGGCATACGCTGTGTTTTCCCCGGCCGCACTGCAGACCACTGTCATCATTTTTCTTTCGGAACTGAACGGGATTTCTTCCCGTCTTGCAGCCTGAATGTCTTCCGCAAAAATTCCCGCCTTTGCAGATGCGACAAGCAAAGCGGATTCAGTCGGCGTGCCCCTTGTGGCATATTCCCTGTCAGTGCCTGTCCTTTCAATTTTTGCATCATTGCACAGAACAGCCGCCTTTAACATCAGGCCAAGGCACGGATTTTCCAAAGGAATTGTTTTTTTGTTTTCGAACAAAAATTCCCCTTCTGCGGAATATCCGGTTCCAGTAACCGCGTACTGCCTGCCGCCGCAATAAATTTCCTTTACAGTCATTTCCCCCTTTGTTATTGTGCCTGTTTTGTCCGCACAAATCACTGTTGTCTCGCCGAGAGTTTCTATTATTGACATCCTGTTGACTATTGCGTTTTTCTTCGCCATTCTGTAGGCGCCAGTGGCAAGCGTTGAAATAAGCACAACGGGAAATCCCTCGGGAAAAGCCGAAACAGCAAGGGCAATGACTACAATCAAAACTTCAACCAGAAAATCAGGAGTTATTGCCGGCTGCCTTATTATCATTATGATTCCCGTAAGGACGGAAAAAACAATTGCAATCACTCCCATGTATTTTGCAATTTCATTGGCTTTTGCCTGCAATGGCAGTTCTTTTTCTATTGTCGAAATCAGGCCCGCGATTTTTCCGAATTCAGTGTTCATCCCAGTATGCAGGACTTTTGCAGTGGCTTTTCCGCTCACAATGGAAGTGCCCATGAAAAGAGTGTTTTCCCCCGAATAATCCTTTTCGCTTTTTGAATGAGTTTTCCGTATTTCTTTGGATTCTCCCGTAAGGACTGATTCGTTCACTCTCAGTTCCTTTTCTTCAAGCAAAAGGCAGTCCGCAGGAACTGTTTCTCCCGCCCTTAAAACAACAATGTCTCCCGGAACTATTTCGCGGGACTGAATTTCCGTCTCTTTGTCGTTCCTGAAAACAACAGAAACAGGCATTATCATTTTTTTTAATGCCTTGATTGCGCTTTCAGCCTTGTATTCCTGTACAAAGCCAACGAATATTACAATGCAGATTATTGCAAGAACCGCATATCCAGTCACTGCCTCGCCGACAAAAAAAGAAATCAGCATTGCGGCAAGCAGAAGGTAAACAACGCTGTTTTTCCTTACCTGCCGGAAAAGAATCTGAAGCCTGGAAACCTTCAGCAGTGCGCGTATTTCATTATAGCCGGATTCCATGAGCCTTCCGGCAGCCTGCTCCTGAGTCAAACCATTCATGAAAAAAATATCTGCTTTCTGCTATTTAACCCTTCCCAAGAATGAAAAAAAAGGGATTGGGCCCGGAGAGAATCGGACTCTCGATCTAGTGCATGTCAAGCACTCGTCATAACCACTAGACCACGGGCCCTGCCCTGCCTTTTTCTTTCTTTTTGAAAAAAGAAAGAAAAATGTAAGCTGCCAAAAAGAAAGAAAAACCTAAATTTTTAATAAACCCCTTGCGGCTTCCAATCTTCGTGGCATATCAAAAGTCCTCGAAAAGCATTT
>DATDTD010000067.1:0-57138 GCA_035290965.1 archaeon
TGTCTGCTTTGCGCCTTTCGCAGCATCCATTCCGCCGCGTACAGTGCTGGAAGTCCTGTTCACTGTGCCGATTGTCTTGTTCAAACCGTCTAAAATTCCCATAAATTAAAATAAGAAGCTAACTGAATAAAAAGGTTTGCCGAAAGGATTGCCGGTATTGTCCGAAAATTCTTTTAAAAAAGGTTTTTAAGTTTTAAAGATTTTTCAAAAAGGAAGTTTTTTATTATTGAAATGCCTGATTAAAGCATGGCAAAACAAAAAGTTGACGGAATAATCGGGCTAATTATCTCTTTTATTTTGACTGGCTTTCCCATTGCTCTTTTCATCATACTTTCCATTGTCGGGCTTGGCGCCAAGGGCATTGCCCCCACATACACAGATTATCGCGGGATGGTGGGTTTTTTAATTCTCTTTATGGTTGTTCCAATCCTATTTTCCCTTATCGCATTTGCGCATTATAAAAAATCAAACACAAACGGAGTACTGAAGACAGCAATTCTGCAACTTGCCTATGAACTTTTTATATTCGTAATATCCTTTGGGGCATTGTGATAGCAGGACAAAAACCGCTCTTTGTATCCGTGCGTTTTTTTCTTAGCGAAAATGGTTTAAATAAGGTTTTCCTTTTTTCTATTGGTTTTAATGAAAGTTTTTGCTGTCGGAGATTTATGCCTTGACGTGCTTTGCAGCATTCGCGAGCACGCCTCGCTTGGAGAGGAAAAGCACATTTACAATCTTAATTTTTCCCTGGGGGGCAATGCCGCAAATTTTTCCTTTGCAGCTGCAGAGCTCGGCTTTGATGTCGAGCTGTTAAGTGCAATAGGAAAGGATTTTGCAAGTGATTTTCTGAAAAAACAATTGAATTCCGCGGGAGTAAAAGCGCGCCTGCAGGAGTTCCCTTCAATGAATTCTTTTTCAATTCTTCTTGTAAATCCCGACGGGCAGAAATCAACCTATTCTAGCAAGGGCGCACTGGAAAATCTCACTGCGGAGCATGTTGAAAAGGAATTATTGCCAAGGCTTAAGCAGGGAGATTTGGTTTTTTTCGGGGGATACTTTCACATGTACGGGCTGCACAAAGGGTTTCTGCGGCTGCTGAAAAAAATAAGGGAAAAAAACTGCACTGTTGCCTTTGATTTGTGCTTTGACGAATTCCAGAAATGGCGCATTCTGGAATTTTTGCCATTGATTGATTTTTTGTTTTTGAATGATTTGGAACTGCAGCGCCTGACAAAAAAATCAAATGAAAAAGCAGCAATAAGTTTTTTGCTGGAAAAGGGCGCAACAAAAATTGTTTTGAAGAAAGGCCCTAAGGGAAGCGCTTTTTTTGCAAAAAAAATTTCCTGCCATGCAAAAGCAGTTAAGGCTCCTGCCGTTGACACTACTGGCGCAGGGGATATTTTCAATGCCGCATTTTTGAAGGCTTTTTTCGAGGATTTGAACTGCAAAAAATGCCTTGAGTTTGCAAATTTTGCCGCCTCGCGAAAAATTTCTCGGCACGGATTGTTTTTGCCCGAAAGAAGTATTTTAAATAAGAAAATACTTTATCTGCAGAAACAAAGGAACAAATGATTGCGCATGGATGTTATTGAAAGAGCAAGGCTTGAGGCAGTAAAAACAATCCTGAAGTGCACAACTTCCAACGGATTGTTTGCTTCGGGAACATCAAAAGGTTATACCTCTGTATGGGCAAGGGACAGCATGATTTCGCTTATAGGCGCGTGTAATGAAAAGGATTCCGCAATAAAAAAGGCTTTTGCGGAAACCCTTGAAACACTTGCAAAGCACCAAAGCATCCATGGGCAGATTCCCAACTGCGTTGATTTGTTTGATCCGAGAAGAATTCCGCAGGTTACTTTTGCAACTCTTGATTCTAACGCGTGGTTTTTGCTGGGAGAAATTGCTTTTTCAAAGGCATACAAAACAGGGGCTTTATTGAAAAAGCACAAAAAGAATATTGAACGCGCTTTCCAGTGGCTTGATTTTCAGGATGCAGGAGAAGACGGCTTGCCCGAACAGCAGCCTACGAGCGACTGGCAGGATGCGTTTCCGCACAATTACGGGCATGTCCTGAACACGCAGGCATTGTATTTCGGCGCATTGAAAAATTTTGGAAAAACAAAAAAAGCGGAAAAAGTAAAAAAGATTGTGAACAACGGAGGCAGGATTCCGGATTTTTTCGACCATCACAAGGGATTTTACCTGCCGTATGTCTGGAAAGACCATGCAGGAATAATCGAAAGGGGCTATTGGTTTGATTCTCTTGCAAACTGCCTTGCAATTGCTTTCGGGCTCGCGGAAAGCCCGCATGCCGAAAGAGTACTGGAGCACATTGAAAAATTCAAAATCAACAGGCCTTTTCCATTGAAATCGATTTTTCCTGCTTTAACGCCGAAGTCTGAATTCTGGCATTCTTATTTTTCAAAGTGCGATGCAAGGGAACCATTGCATTATTTGAACGGCGGAATCTGGCCAATGATCGGAGGCTTTTACGTTGCTGCGCTCGTAAGGCAGAAAAAATTTTCAAAGGCAAAAAAGCAGTTGGAAAGGCTCGCGCTTGCAAACAAGCAGGGAAAGGAAACCCAGTGGGAATTCAATGAATGGCTGGACGGAAAAACAGGCAAGCCCAAGGGCGGAGTTTACCAGGCATGGAGCGCAGGCTCTTACCTGTTCGCATACCACTGCGTGAAAAAAAAGAAAGTGGCGTGGTTTGAATGAATCCAAAGCAAAGACCGCGTCTAAGGCGGCTTATGAAGGGCGCTTTTGCACAAGAAAGAATAGTAAGATGCCAAAAATTGTTTGCCCAAGCACTAAAAGATTTTCCTGAACCAAGTATTCAATCAGCTGTACAAAAAGTTGAAAGTGCACTCGGCAAAAAAATAATTGATTGGCAGGAGACAACCCCTTCAATTGTTTTTTTGCATCAGCTTGTAACGTTTGATCGTAAGTTCCAATCTGAACTCAGAAAAGCGATTAACAGCAACGAGCGCGCAACAAGCCAGCAATTTGTGTCTTTGCGTGAACAACTGGAATCAAGAACAATTTTGCAGGGAGAAATACTCGAAATTTTGCAAAGAATAGAAGCCAGAAAAAAGGCAGAGCAAAATTAAAAAGAAGAATTTTGTCACGGTTATACAAACTAATTGGCGTCTTTAGCATAGAATAATCTGTCTGCACAAGAAACAAACCGCTTGTCCAAGAAAACAAAAAATGTCCGAAAATTTGGGCAAGCAGCTAGGCAGACAATTTTATTGCACCATGTTAGCCCAAACCTTGGCAAATCCCCTTTTTGAGTATTTAAATAGGGTTACGTTATAGCGTAACCATTTAAATTGTTTGCGTTATTACTATCTTTCATGCTTTCAAGAGATTTAGAGGAATTGCTTCAAAAATGGGCGTCAAAAGAAAAGACCTTCAAAAGGGATATTGAAGATAAAATTCTGCCTTTTTTGAGCAACAAAAATGTTGTTTTTTTATATGGGCCAAGACGTTCTGGAAAATCCGTTGTTGCAAGACGGCTTTTGGAAAAAATGCCAGCGCACACAATAACAAGATATGTCAATCTTGAAGACCCTGCATTAATTGGCTCTTTGAACATTGATTTGATGGACAGGTTTTCTGCCGATTTGGGGCCAAAGGATACTGTTGTTTTTGATGAAATGCAATTGATTACTGGCTGGGAAAAATGGGTTAGGGTTGCTGTTGATACAAGAAAATGCCAGATTATTGTTACAGGCTCTTCTGCAAAACTTTTGAGCGGCGAATTTGCAACCGCGTTGGGCGGAAGAGGAATTGGCTTTCAAATTCTCCCCTTCTCTTTCAGCGAATTTCACAGGATAACAAAGAAAGGCTTTGAAGACTATTTTAAGACAGGCGGCTACCCTGAAGTCGCATTAAATCCAGAAAAAAGGGAAAAGCTTCTGGAATCCTATTTCGAGCTTGCCCTCATAAAAGACATAATTACAAGGTATGACATAAGGGATTCCGCGGCTCTAAGAAATCTTGCATTTTATTTACTGACTAACTCTGGAAAACAAATTAGTTTGAAAAAAATAAGGGCTGCGCTTGGCTTGTCTTATGACACAAGCAGGCAATTCATTGATTATCTGGAATCTGCTTTTCTGGTTTTTCAAGTGCCGTTCTTTTCCTATTCAATGGCAGACTCTTTGACAAGATCAAGAAAGATTTTTGCTTATGATTTGGGGATGCAGCAATATGCCTCAAAATCATTCACTGAAGACAAAGGACACTTGGCAGAAGCCGCTGTAGCAATAGAGCTGAAACGCAGGGGGTTTGAAACATTCTACTGGAAAAACTCAAAGGAAGTTGACTTTATAGCAAAGCAAAAAACAAAAATCGAGCCAATAAACGTCTGCTTTTCAGAATCCCCGCCAAAAAGAGAAACTGAAGGCTTAATTGAATTCTGCAAAAAAAACAAAATAACCAAAGCAACAATTTTGTGCGAAGGAAAAAAAGAGACTGACACAATTGACGGAGTAAAAATTGAAAAACGCGACCTGAAAGAGTGGCTGGCAAAAAATAACTTATTTTGAGTAATCTCTCACAAACGGAAAGATTTAATTGGTGTTAACAACTACGTTTTTTCAGACGATGATGAGGTTATTTCTTATTCCAGCCCGATCTTTTTCTGTATCAAATCGTGCATGTTTTTTGCGACTGTTTTATGTGCGAATGTCTCGACTGCCCATTTTCTCGCATTGGAACCGATTTTTTCATTGTGCTTTTCGTCAGTCAGAAGCTTCAGCAGATATTCCGCAATGTCCTCGTGGTTTGCCCTGTAGGCAAATGTTTTCGGCTCCTTGAACTGGACCATTGTTTTTTTTGGAAAGCCCATCCACGAATAAGCCCATTCCTGTTCAAGCTTTACTTCGGAAGCAACGCGCGCAAGAAAGCCAGTCTTGTTGTGCACAATAGTGTCCTTGAAAGCCATTGCGTCCATTGCAATTACCGGCTTTCCGCAGGACTGCGCTTCAACCTGAATCAATCCAAAGCCCTCAAGCCTGCTAGGCGCGGCATAGACATCGCAGGCATTAAGCAGATAAGGCATAAAATCGTTTGAACATCCATAATCAAGATAAATTATTTTTTCCTTCGGCAAGCCAAGCTCCTCAATAAGAGCCAGTTCAAACCGCCTGTGGTCAGAAGCGCTCGGGCTCGGCCAGGTTTTTCCGACATATTTCCAGTTCTTGAATTCCTTGTCTACAATTGCAAGCGCCTTCAGAACCTCTTGGAAACCCTTGCTAGTAGTGTCCCCTCCGGCAGTTAAAATCATTTTTTCTTCCGGCTTTACCCCAATCATTTCCCTCAGGCCTGAAACAAGATGATTTGTTTTTGGAATAGGCTTGAATAATTCAGTGTCAATGCCGATTGGAATTACTTCAATGTTTTTTCCGCTCATTCCATCTCTCATGTAAACCTCTTTCACCCAGTTGCTTGTTGCGACAACAAGCGGAAGCTCTTCAAGCTCCTCATGATAGTTTGCAACCCAGCCGTCGGCAACATACCAGGGAACAGGAGTAACGCCGAATTTTTTTGTATGCGTTATCAGGTGAGGAGTGCTTCCCCAGAATCCAACGCCTATTGCGACATCGGGCTTGAAATTTTTGAATGCCCATTCCTTCTGGAAATTCGCGCGCGCATTGCAGGGCATTGCCTCAAAGCCGTTCTCAAGCAGTCCAAGATACATGTAATGCCCCTGCAGGCTCAATCCGTCGGGCTGGGGCGGATATTCATAGAGAACCATTGTCTTCATTAAAATTTCACTTCCGAAAAAGCCTCTGTGCTTGTGCAGTACTGCACATCTGGAGAACCATAGGAATAGCCGTAAAGCTCGGCAACTATTTTTCTTTTTGCCTCAAGCTCTTTTTCAGAGAGAATAATTTTTTTTCCTGCCTTTTCATCGGGCACAATTTCAAATCCCTTTCCTTTTTTGTAGGAAAAAACAAAAAGCCTTTTGCACAAAATTTTTTTTTCTTTCACTGCATTCAATACTGCCTTGTGCGCGTCCCTGTGCCTTATGTGCCCGTATTCCCCGTTTGCCCCGTGCGTAAAAACAAAATCAAAGCGCTTTTTTTCAATGGGCGCGAGAAGCTTTTCGACTTTTTTGTTTTCAATCTCTCCCAGAAGAGTGTCTTCAAGGTCTGCAATGAAAAAATCAGCGTTGTAAAGCCTGCAGGCTTTTTCAAACTTCGGCTTTCTGTCTGCATCGGAAGCCCTGCAGAAACTGAAAATAGTCCAGTCCCAGTTTTTTTTTCTCTGGAGGAGCCCGCCCGCCCAGATTGTCTCGTCATCCGGATGCGCAACCGCCATTAAAGCCGAAACCATTGAACCAACCCAAGCCTGCTGATTATTTTTTTCACACAAAAAAGATTTAAAGCGAACGAATCCGCGCTTTTTGCGCGCATGCGCGGATTTTCTGCGCGGAAAAGCACAAGAGCACAAATTGCGCGCAACTGATTGCTTTTTTAATTTTTTTAAGGGCAATTTGTTTAGGGTTAATTGTTCGGATTCTCTTTTTTTTAGCTCCGGATTTTCGGGTGTTTTTTTATGATAGAATTCCAGAAAGAAAAGTATAGTGACAGTGAAATTTTTTCCGCAATGAACCCTTTGCTCGCGCAGTGGTTCAAAGAGACTTTCGGAAGCTTTACAGAGCCACAGCGCTATGCAATACTCAATATCCACAACCGTGAAAACACTCTTGTAACCGCACCCACTGGAACTGGAAAAACTCTTTCGGCATTTGCGGCAATCCTTAACGAGCTCATAAATCTCTCAGAGGCGGGAATGCTTGAAGACAAAGTGTATTGCATTTACAATAGCCCTTTAAGAGCACTCGCGAATGACATCGAACGCAATCTGAAAGAGCCTCTCGAGGCAATAACAAAAATGGCTGAATTGCAAGGAAAAAAAATTGACATCAGAATTGGAGTTCGCACAGGCGATACACCAGCTGCTGAAAGGGCAAAAATGCTGCGCAAGCCGCCCCACATTCTAATTTTGACGCCTGAAACACTTGCCATAATTCTAAATTCACCAAAATTTATCGAACACTTGAAAGAAACAAAATGGGTCATAATCGATGAAATCCATTCGCTTGCAGGCAGCAAGCGCGGAGTTCACTTGTCTCTTTCGCTTGAAAGAATGCAGGCTTTGAACCCGAACTTCTGCAGGATTGGATTGAGCGCTACAATCGCCCCCCTGGAGGAGATTGCAAAATTCCTTGTGGGAATGAAAAACGAGAAAGAAGCACGGGACTGCAAAATCGTTGATGTGCAGTTTTTGAAAAAGCTTGATTTGAAAGTATTAAGCCCGCTGCCCGACCTTGTGAATACTACAAAGGAAGAAGTGCATTCAAAGCTTTATGCACTATTGCACGAGCTGATTCAGGGGCACAAGACAACACTGATTTTTACAAACACGCGCTCGGCAACAGAAAGAGTTGTCCATAATCTCAAAGAGGCATACACAGAACATTACAGTCAGGCAAATCTTGAAACTCATCACAGCAGCATAAGCAGGGAGCAGCGCTTAAGCGTAGAGGAAAGGCTGAAGCAGGGAAAATTAAAATGCGTTGTAAGCTCCACAAGCTTAGAGCTCGGAATTGATATTGGATTTATTGACCTGGTTATTTTGCTGGGCTCTCCCAAAAGCGTTGCAAGGGCACTTCAGAGAATGGGAAGATCCGGGCACAGGCTCCATGACACCGTAAAAGGAAGGATTATTGTGCTTGACAGGGACGACCTTGTCGAATGCGCTGTCCTCCTGAAAAACGCGCTTGAAAAGCACATTGACAAAATAGACATTCCGCAGAACTGCCTCGATGTCCTTGCACAGCAGATTTTTGGAATTGCAATCAATGCCCCTACGCCTGAAAAAGAAATTTTTTCAATTGTACGGCATTCTTACTGCTACAGGAATCTGGACAGGAATGATTTCAATGAAACAATAAAATACCTCTCGGGGCATTACTCGACATTAGAAACAAGGCATGTTTATGCAAAAATCTGGTTCGACGAAGAAAGCGGAATGATTGGAAAAAGGGGAAAGCTTGCGCGCGTATTGTACATGACAAACATCGGGACTATTCCCGATGAGGCAAAAATAACAGTGAAAATAGGAATTCACAACATCGGGACAATAGACGAAATTTTTCTTGAGCACCTGAGGCCGAACGATGTTTTTGTACTGGGAGGGCAGAGCTATGCATTCAAGTATTCAAGGGGAAACACTGCGCAGGTTGCCGCAGCATACAAGCGCCCGCCGACAGTTCCCTCCTGGTTCAGCGAAATGCTTCCGCTTTCATTCGACCTTGCAGTTGAAATACAGAGATTCCGCTCCCTGATGGAGGAAAAATTCCGCGTAAAAAAAACAAAAAAGGAAATAATAGAATTCATTAATTCCTATCTCTATGTCGACAAAAATTCCGCAAGCGCGATTTTCGAGTATTTCAGGGAGCAGTTTCTTTACTCGAAAATTCCTGTGCCGAAAAAACTCATTGTAGAATATTATTCTGATTATGAAAAAAGATTCGCAATCTTCCACGCGCTTTACGGCAGAAGAGTCAACGACGCATTAAGCAGGGCTTTTGCATATCTGCTAGGCAGGCTTATCCACAAGGACATTGAAATAGTGCTCAGCGACAACGGCTTTGTGCTTGCAGCGCCGATTCTGCCGCTGCAGAAAACATTTTCAATGATTGAAAAAAACAACCTGCGCGACATTGCAGAGCTTGCAATAGAAAACTCGGAAATAATGGGCAGGCGCTTCCGGCACTGCGCAACAAGGGCATTAATGATTCTCCGCAATTACAAGGGAAAAACAAAAACAGTCGGAAGGCAGCAGATGCATTCAAGGCTCCTGCTTTCCGCGGTAAAAAGAATCAGCAGGGATTTTCCAATCCTTAAGGAAACCCGCAGGGAAATTCTTGAGGATTTGATGGACATTAAAAACGCTGAACAGGTAATAACAGCAATAAAATCAAAAAAAATAAAGATTGTCGAGATAAACTCAGACAGCCCCTCTCCCTTTGCATTCAATCTTTTTGCCCAGGGCTATTCGGATGTTCTCAGAATGGAAGGAAGAATTGATTTTGTAAAAAGAATGCACGAAAAAGTAATGAAAACAATCAGCGAAAAGGAAAAATAGAGTATACATAACTGATTGTTGTTTTTGCCTTTTTTGCGCTTTTTCCCTGTTTTTTCATGCCTTTTTTCCATTATATATAAATGGTTTTCCTCTTTCTTTTCTATTCACTTTCTGGAGGATTTTGTATGGTTGACAAAAAGCTTGCGGAATACCTTAACAAGGCAATCGCAATGGAACTGCAGGTTGCCATCCAGTATATGTGGCAGCATATTGTAGCGCGCGGCTTCAGGAGCGCGGAAGTAACAGACAAAATCAAGAGGATTGCAATAGAGGAAATGCAGCACGCGGAAAAAATTGCCGAAAGGCTTGATTATCTCGGCGGAACTCCGACTACACAGCCCGAAAAAATTACTGTTGGGCTTGAACTCAAAAAAATGATGGAGCTTGATGCAAAGGCAGAAACAGACGCAATTAAATTCTACAAGGAAGCAATGGATTACGCTGCAAAAATAAACGACCCTGTTACAAAAAGAATGTTCGAGGATTTGTTGGTTGCGGAAGAAGACCACCATAATTTCTTTGAAACAATGCTTGAAGGAAATTAATTTCCAGTTTTTCAAAAACAAAAAACCAAGTGTACGCGCATGCCTGCAAGAAAGCCTAAATCTCATTCTATAATGAAAGCAAGGCTGCGCGTTCTCGGAATCAATCCGGCTTCTGTCAGAAGGAATGTCGAGCTCAGAAGAGGCCCGAGCATTCCCAAAATATATCCTCATTTGAGCGGAAGGGCGGCTTCGCATTACCGCAGGGGAGAACCAAGTATACGGCGCGAGCGGCCTAACGAACCGGGTTATCCTGGAAAAATTATCAGCATTACCCAACCCATTCGCAGGCAACATTCTAAATCGCTTGCAAGGCGTGCGGGCGGAAGGGCTTCTGAACCTGCAGTTGTTTCTTATGGCAGCTCTGCTGCGCGCAGGTCAAAGGCAAAAGCGGCAAAAGTCGGCGGCACGCGCGGAACAAAGCCAAGGCGCGAGCAAAAGAAAAAGAAGAAAAAATAATTTTCAGAACAAATTGTCTTTTCTCTGTTTTTTTACAACATCATCTGTTGTTTCTCTTTCCGTAATCAGATAATCTTTTCCCTTGAAAATCATTGCTTCTGCAGGACGCGCGCGCAGATTGTAGTTTGAAGCCATTGACATTCCATAAGCGCCCGCATTAAGGATTGCAATAATGTCGCCTTCCTGCGTAGTCGGAAGCTCTCGGAGTTCTTCCTTGCTCTTGTTGAAAACATCGGAACTTTCGCACAAATTGCCTGCAACCATATAGCCATGAAGTTTCATGGCGCTCACATTGCTCGCGTTCAGGATTTCGTGATATGCACCGTAAAAAGCCGGGCGTATGAGCGCATTGAAGCCTGCGTCAACCCCTATTATTGAAATATTTTTTTCTTCCACAGTGTTTGCCTCAAGCAATAAAACTCCTGCGTCTCCCACAAGGTATCTTCCGGGCTCAATTGCTGTTTCTGCTTTCAGGCCTGAGTTCTGCATTCTTTTTGCAATGCCTCTTGCATAAAGCTCGAGCGGAAAGCTCAATTGTTCCTGCGCATATTTTATGCCAGGCCCTCCTCCAAAATCAACAAATTCAAGGTTTTTTCCGAGAATTTCCTGGGCTTTTTTCGCGGTTTCAATTGTCTTGTTTGCTGTTTCAAGAAACTTGTCAACGTCCCCTCCAAGCCATCCGGAACCAATGTGCTGGTGCAATCCAACAATGTTAAAGCCTAATTTTTTTGCCTCTTCAAATGCAGCAAGAATTTTTTCTTCTGGAATCCCGAATTTTATGTATTTTCCCGCAGTAATAGTGTGGCTGTGCAGTCCCGCGCCTATTCCCGGATTCCATCTTATTGAGGCTTCTCCCTGAAAACCGAGTTTTGCCATTCTTTTCATCTGCGAAAAAGAATCAATGTTAATGCGCACTCCAATCCTCATTAATTCCTGCAGATCGGAATTTGAAACGCTTGTTCCAGTGAACAAAACCTGTTTTTTTGGATAGCCTGCTGCAAGCGCGAGCTTTGCTTCATTGGGGGAAACAGCGTCAATCCATGCGCCCTCATTTAGAAGAAGCTTAAGGATCTGGAAATGCGGATTCGCCTTCATTGCATAATGAATGCGCACATTTGAATCAAATTTTTCAAAAGTGTTTTTCATGCGCTGGAAATTTTCAAGAATCCTGTTTGCATCGTAAACATACAATGGAGTGGAATATTTTTTTGCAAGCTGCCCGGCATCAATATCCGCAATAGTCAGGCGGTTGCCGCGCACATCCAGATGATTTTTTGTTTTCCACCACATAAAAAACACAATTCAGGATTTTATTTCGGCTCAAACAATTCGGGCTTGTAAAAATAGTCAATCAAAAATTCCGCCCATTTTTCCGCGAGCTTCTGCGCAGCGCCCTGCTTTGCTTCGGGTTTCATGTCAAAGCCCTTTTTCTCTATTGCCTTCACGATTTTTTTTCCCGTTTGAATCTCGACGTCAATGAGCTTTGAGAGGAGCATGTGCGCCTTTGAAGAATCTTTTATGGAGGAAAAGACAAAAACAGTTTCCGCGCCTTCATCAATGGATTCTTTTGCCTTTGCGGGAATGTCTTCGGGAAAGGGAACGAAAAAGGATTCTGTTTCAATGTCTGCGATTTTTTCCGCAAGCAGATCCGAAAGCTCGGGAAAAAAATTTATCCGTGTTTTTGAATCCGAAACAAGGCATATTTTCATAATTCACGCACCGCAAGATTATTTAAGCAGAAAACAAATTATAGATATACTGAAAAAAACAATTATAAAGCAGACACGCGGGTTTTGAAAATGCCGGATTTTGACAAGTTTGAAGCGCCCTCATACAGCGGCGATGAAAGGGCATTTGAACAATCCTCGATAGGCGACAAAATAGCGCCGATGACAGGAGCGCTTGGAAAACACAAAAAGGCAATAATCGCAGTAATCATAATCGCAATAGTGGCTTATTTCGCTTACGATTTTTTCATTGGTTCCTACAAAACAATTGATTTTTCCCTGAAAAACACAGAGGGAGAATCGCTTTCCGCAACCTCCTTCAGGATTTTCGATTTGTCGGGAAACAAGCTTTTTGAAACAAGCGGCGAAAGCGGCTTTTCCGCAAAGCTCAAGCCCGGAGAATACAGGATAGAGGCAAAAACAAGTTCGGAGTATGCAACAGCAAACACCACGCTTTCAGTTTCAGACAATTCGACAGAAACAATTGAATTCGAAAAAAACATAAAGGCAGAAATAATCGGCATGGAAAATTTTCCGCTGGTACTTATTGCGGGAGGAACACCAAGCTTCTCATTGACAATTGAAAACAAGGCTTCGGAAGAAGCCGAAATAGAGCTTGTGCCGAGCAGCGAGCTTTCAAAAATAAGCCTGCAGATTCCGAGCATTACTGTTCCTGCAAACAGCTCTGAAACAATTGCAATAACTGTTTCTGTTCCCGAAGCAATAAAAATAACAAATCTGGAATCCGGAGATGACCTGAAAGGAAGCCTCAGGATAAAATATACTAATACAAAAAAAAGCCTGCCAAGCGGAGTAAAGATTTTTCCAATGCCAAACCTTGCGTTTTCACCCACAAACCTCAATGTAAGCGGCGCTGCGGGCGCTGACGTAATAAAGGATTTTACAATAACAAACAACAGCGCATTCACTGTTTATGACCTGAATCTTTCTTTGGAAATAACAAGCATTTCAAAAAACTCCGCAGAGCAGATATTGGACAGCATTCAGTTTACGCAGGGAAACACAATTGATTCAATCGGAGGGAAAAAAACCTCTTCGAACAAGTCTGCAAACAAGCTGCGCTTTAATATCCCATTGACTGCAAAAAAAGAGCAGATAACAGCAGACATTATTGCGCAGGGAACAATGCTTCCCTCTCCCATTCACTGGCCGATAATCTTAAGCATTACTTCCGAAGCGGATTACGAAATAAGCGCAACTCCCTCTTCGGCAAGCTGGACAGTAAACTTTGTTCCCGCAACAGGGGATTATGAAACAAAAACAGGCTATATAAAAATCCAGAACACGGGAAAGCTCGACCTTGAAAACATACACATTCTGACAGACACAACAAGCACTTCATGCAATATCGACTGGCTCAAAATAAAGGAATCCTCCATAGATTCCCTTGCAAAGGGAGAATCGAAAAACCTGCTTATTGAAATAGGCGCCCCGGCAGCCGCAATAAACAACCAGTCAATGACCTGCAAAATCATATACTGGTACGATAACCCTGTCCTTGCGGGAGAGCGCGTGGACGGGGAAATAGGCAGCCGGATACAGATAACTGCAAAAAAAACAGCTTAAGCCGCAGGGGCAACGGCTATTTGTTTTTATTATGCTGGGCATTATGCGAAATAACATCCACTATTGCTTTTCCAGCAAGGAAAACCACAAGCTCTAATTTTAAAATTGCCAAATCAATCAGGCCGTGTTCTTGAAATAAAATTGCTGTGGGGATAACGGTCAACAGGACAATTAAAGTGACTGCAATTGTAAAAATCTCAAATGGGAGTAAACGCAGAGAAATCTCCCGCAGCATGTCTACCGTAGCAAGCGCTGCCGCCCTCTTTCTCGCATTTTTTTCTAAAAGCGCCTTAACCTCTTCTGTTTTTTTGCCCATTTCTTTCAGTTTTGCAATGAATCTTTTAGAAACAGGTAAAGTATCCTGCCTCCCAAAGCCCTCCTTGTTTTTGATTACATTGAACCAGAAGGAAAAGGCGTGATTTATAAAAAAAATCAGGCCGATAAAAAGAACACTGCCGATATCAACAGCATCAATCAGCCTGAAAGATTCGCCAATGTCATAAATCATTGAGCCGTAAATAAAAATATTAATTCCGAAGGCAAACAAAAGAAAAATAGCGTTTGCGAAAAAGCCCATGCCAAGCATGTTTTCTTTCGACCTGAAAGCAGAAACCAAAAGCTTTAGAAAAATAAAAAAGCCTATAATTACGCTCTGAAGCCAATAGCCCCACAAAATAGTTGACAGGCTCCAGTTGAACAAAACCGCAAAAATAATTGTAAGGGCATTTGCGGCCAGCAAAAATCGCACTGTTGGATTTTCCAAGCGAACAAGTTTCAGAAGGTTCCTTTTCATGATAAAAAAAAAGGCTTACCAGTATTTAATAGGCATATAAAAAAAAGCCCCGAGAGGGATTTGAACCCTCGACCCCGAGTTTACGAAACTCGTGCTCTACCAGCTGAGCTATCGGGGCTGCAGCCATATAGATAATAAAAAATTTGTGGCGTTAAATATTTAAACAAAAAACAGCAATATTGTGTGTACATGAAAAGGGTTCTTTTTTTGTTTGCCATTGCCTTGCTGTTATTGGGCTGCGCACAACAGGAAGATTTAACAGGATTTAAAAACTGCGGCACTGACAAGGCATGCACCGCCCTTGCCGCAAAAAGCTGTGAAAAGGCATTTGGAACAGTAACCCAGACAAGCACAGAGCCGAGCGCAAGCATGGACGTAAAAGTAATTATTTACGGTTTCGAACAAAGCAATTGCAGAATAAAATATAAAATTGAAAACGTGGCTCTTGACCCTGCAAACGCAAACAACGGGCAATTGCAGATAATGGCTGCAATGCTTCAGGGCAAGGAAATGACCTGCCAGATTCCGCAGGAACAATTGCAGAGCGACAATCTCGCTTCGCTGCCGACTATTGACATAAAAACACAGTGCAGCGGAAGCCTTGCAGACGTGCTTAACCAGCTTAATTCCGCACAATAAAAAGGGCTTTTTTCAAAGCTTTTTTGCAAAGGAAAATTTCGCGCTAAATTTTTTCAAAGCCTGTTTTTCCTATTGAAAGCCGCCACAATAACTCGGGAAGCTCCTCTGCTTTCACGCGCTTCTGCTGCATGGAATTTCTTTCGCGCAGAGTGACAGTATTGTCCTTCATTGTATCATAATCGATTGTAATTGCAAAGGGAATTCCTATTTCGTCTATTTTCGAGTATCGTTTTCCAATGCTTGCCTTTTCCTCAAACAAAACATCAAGGCCGTAGGAATTAAGCTGCCTGAAAATTTCCTCTGCCTTTTCAAACAAGCCGTCTTTTTTCACCAAGGGAAAAACTCCCGCAAGCATGGGAGAAATCCTTATTGGCAAATTCAGAAAGTTCCTTT
This sequence comes from archaeon, assembly GCA_035290965.1. Classification (GTDB taxonomy): domain Archaea; phylum Iainarchaeota; class Iainarchaeia; order Iainarchaeales; genus JAGVNX01. The sequence goes on from DATDTD010000067.1 coordinate 15,306, forward strand.
CCTCTGGACCGCGCTTCTCTCTCCTGAAAGCCAAATCAAGCGCAACATAAAAAGCCCTGTCCAATCCTGCGGACAATTCAAAAACATGCGGGACAAATTTTTCGCCTTCTTCATTAACAGCCAGATCCTGGCTGCTCTGCTTTGCATGCCCGCTTAAATCAAAATCAGTGCGGTAATTGCACGCCATTAATTCTATCCATCCCAAATCTGTTTCAACCTCGAAATCAAATGTTTCAAGTGCATAAAAGGCGCGCTCGTCCTTTGCAAGCTGGCGGAAACGCATTTTTTCTTCGGGAATATTGAGCTTTGCATAAAACTGCTGCACGCGCGCAAGGCAGTACGCAATTAACTTTCCCGAAACAAGTTTTTTCTGGACTGCCTCCTTGCAGGAAATCTTTTTCACTTTTTTTTCCTTCAAAAGCAGCAAATTAAGCTTGAAGTCCTCAACTTCTGAAAATTTTTCGAATTCATTGATTTTTTTCGGATTGAAAAAAACCTCTATTTCCATCTGCCCGAACTCGCGCTGCCTCAGGAGAGTGTTGCGCGGCGCAATTTCATTCCTGAAGGAAGCGCCCGCCTGGGCTATTCCGAGAGGAAGATATTGGTGGATTGTCCTGTAAACTCTTTTGAAATCCAAAAAAATAGACTGGCAGGTTTCAGGCCTCAAATATGCGGGCTGTTTTCCTGTTGCGCCGATGTCTATCTTCATCATCATGTTGAATTTTTTTGTTTCAAAAAAATCCCTGCTTTTGCATTTGGGACATTCGACTGAATGCTTTTTTATCAGCTTATCAAGCTCTGTTGTTGCAAGCGCTTCCGGAACAACCTCTTTTGTTTTCTCGGAAATCAGGACATCAGCCCTGTGCAAAGAGCCGCATTTTTTGCACTGGACAATCGGATCGGTGAAAGATTCAAGATGCCCCGACGCTTTGAATACGTCTTCGGGAAGGATTTGCGCCCCGAAGATTTCCACAAAGCCCTCTCTTTCAACAAGCTCTTTTCTCCATAAATCAATTATTTTCCTGCGGATTTTTTCCCCTGCATCGGCAAAATCCCAGAATCCACTCGGTGCATTGGAATAGATTTCCGCAGCGGGATAATACAATGCCCTTCTCAAAGCCAGATTGTTTATTTCCTCTTTCGGCATGAAAAAGACAATCCAAAAAACCCTTTAAAAACCGATTGTTGTTAAATGAGTTTATGGAATATTTGAGCGCCAATCAAATAATTTTCATTAACCAAGCAATTGTTTCTGTTTTTAACGAGCCTTTTGCAATACGGGATTCCAGCACATTGTTTCTGATAACTGAAACCGTCAGGAAAAGGTTTAATTTTGAAAACAAAAAGGATTCTCTTGCACACAAAGCCGCTTTTTTGATTTGGGAAATAACCGACAGGCACATCTTTGCGGAAGGAAACAAGAGAACAGGGCTTATTGCAGGATTAACCTTCCTCAAAATAAATGGTTTCGCCCTGAGCCCAAAAAAATTAAGCCAGGAGAAATTAAGCGAACTTGAATGGGCTGTTGCAAAAAAAGAAATCGGAATCAAAAAATTAGTCAAAATAATAAAAGAAAGCTTAAGCTAGTTTTTTCAATGCAACAAGATTCTTTTTTATCAGTTGCTTTACAATTCCTCTAACCTTGGATTCAGCCATAAATAGCTTGTTCAAAAAACCCTTTAAAAACCGATTGTTGTTCAATTGAATTATGAACAAAATAGACGAATTGCGCAGGAGACTCATCAAGAAAACCCGCGAAAAGGTAGAGGAAAAATACTCCGGAGAAGAGGAACACGCAATAAGGGCGGTGAATGCCCTGCAGGATTTGGATGAAATTTTCAACCTGCTCTCGGAGCACTGCAGGGAATGGTATGCAAGCCATTTTCCAGAGCTTGAAAAAACAGTTCAGAATCCTGAAAACCTGATGAAGCTTGTTTATTTCATTGGCGCGCGCGAAAAATTTTCAGAAAAATCCCTTGGAGAAATTTTAAAGGAAAAGGAAACAGCAAAGCTTGTGCTTGAAAATGCAAAAAAAAGCATGGGCAGCAAAATTCCCCAGGAAGCTCTTGATGAAATAAAACTGCTTGCGCTTAACGCGCTGAACCTGAAGGAAGAAAGGAATTCGCTTGAAAAATTTGTTTCGGTGCAGATGGAAAAAATTGCCCCAAACCTCTCGCAGATTGCGGGCAGCACTCTCGGCGCAAAACTTTTGAAGGAAGCAGGCTCAATGAGAAGGCTTGCACTAATGCCTTCTTCAACAGTCCAGATTCTTGGCGCAAAAAAAGCATTTTTCAGGCATTTGAAAAACCCCAAGGCAAAAACTCCAAAGTATGGGGTTTTGTTCCAGCATCCCATGGTGAAACAGACACCCATGAAAGACAAGGGAAAGGTTGCAAGAACACTGGCGGGAAAAATCGCTATTGCCGCAAGAACTGATTTTTTCAGCAAAAAAGACATTTCAAAAGAGCTGCAGAAAGGCCTTGATGAAAGGGCAAAGGCGCTGCAGAAAGAAAAGTGAAAAAATGAGTTGTTAGCGCATGCTTTTTTCTATTGCTTCCAGAAACTTGCGCACATCCTTTTGCAGTTCGTGTTTTAATGCCATGAAAACAAGCGCGTTGTCAATCGCGCCATACTGGTGAGCCAAAAAATTCCGCATTCCCTTTGCCTCCTTCAGGCGGACGGCAAGGGAAAAATCAATGATTTTTGCATTGCAGAGAATATCGAAAGCTTCCCTGTCTTCTTCCGGAGTCCTCAGGCTTTTTTCTCGGATAACCAAAAAAGCCAAATCAACAACTGCCTCAACAATCTTTTCAAAATAACGCTCGCAAGCAGCCTTTGCCTTCAAATCAGAAGAATATTGACTGAATGCAACAGGCAAAATCCCTGAAAGCTCTTCCAGATAGTTTTCTATTTCAAAAATTTTGTCTTGAATGCGCGCGCTCATGCAGGACTTTTCCCTTGGCAAGAATTTCTTTTTGAATCTTTGAGGGGAGGGCATTAAAAACCTGCACATCGATTCGTTGATTGACGCTGCCGAGAATTTCCCTGCGGAACTCTCCCGCTTCTTTTTTGGAAATTTTGCCGAACTCTGCGCAAATGTCAATGTCGGAACGAAAAGAAAGCCTGTTTTCAACGGCAGAGCCGAACAAAAAAATCCTTTTTATGCGGGGCGAAAACCTGCTTTTCAAAATGAGTTCAAGAGCTTCATCAGTCCAGCGCTTTATTTCACTGGCTTTTTTCAGGGAAAACTCGTGTTCAAAGCGCGCCAGGGCGGAAACTGCCTTCAATTTGCGCCTGATATCCCTTGAAAGCCTGTTCTTCTCTGATTGAGTCAATGGCACGCCGAGAAGCTGCTTTTCAATAATAACAAGCTCACGCTCCCCGAACAGCTTTCTCACATCAGGATCTGACTTCAGAACTGACAAAAAACCCATTCAAATCACATAACCTAAATAAAGGTTATAATAACTATTATAATGGTTATTTTTTAAGCATTTTGTGCGGGCGGGCAGCCCGCTGAGGTTTTAATAACTTTTGCAGAATCATTTAATTGTGTTTTCAATGAAACAGATTTTTCAGGGCGTCTTTGAAGCCAATAAAAAGATTTTTACCAAGAACCTTGTCCCCGGAAAAAGCGTTTACGGGGAACTGCTCGTAAAGGAAAATTCGCTTGAATTCCGCGAATGGGTTCCCTGGCGCTCAAAGCTCGGCGCAGCAATAAAAAACGGATTGAAGCAATTGCCGCTCAAAGAAGGCAACAATGTTTTGTACTTAGGGAGCAGCGAAGGAACCACCCCTAGCTATGTGTCTGATATTATAGGCGAAAACGGCTTGTTGTTCGGGGTTGATGTTGCGGAAAAAGTAATGCGCAAATTTGTTTCTTTGTGCGAACTGCGCAAAAATATGCTTCCAGTCCTTGCAGATGCCAACAGGCCTGAAAACTATGAAAAAGAGCTTGAGGGAATTTCAATTGACCTGCTCTACCAGGATATTTCCCAGAAAAACCAGGCAGAAATCTTCAACAAGAATGCGGAACTTTTCCTGCACAGGGGAAAGTCCGGCTTGATTGCAATTAAGGCAAAAAGCATTTCACAATCCCTGAACCCTGAAAAGATTTTTGCACAGGAAAAAAAAGAGCTTGAAAAACAGTTCAAAATACTGCAGCAGGTAAACCTTGCGCCTTTTGAAAAGCACCACTGCATGTTTCTCTGTGAAAAAAAATAAAGTGAAAAAAAATGGCAAGAGAAAGCAAATTTTGGCTGGAAGTGAGAAGGCAGTTCCTGCATTTTTTGTTCGGAAGCGTTTTCATTGCGCTTGTTGTTCTCCTTGGAACAAGAACAACTCTTGAAATCCTTGCCGCATGCCTTTTGCTCGGCCTGGCTTTTTCATTTGCGATTTCAAAGGGAGCAAAAATTCCCATTATCAGCACAGTAGTAAACAAGGTTGAAAGAGAGCATGAAAAAAACATTCCCGGAAAGGGGGCAATCTTTTTCTTTGCAGGCGCAATAATAGTCATACTGATATTCCAAAACCAGCTGATAATTCTCGGGGCCTTGTGCGCACTGATTTACGGAGACAGCGCATCGACTGTTTTTGGGTTAAGGTTTGGGAAGCACAGGCTTATTGGAAAAAGAACCCTTGAGGGAACAACTGCGGGAATTTTAGCGGCACTGCCTTTCCTTGCCGCATTGTTTCCACTGCCGATTGCAATCGCAACCGCTGTAATTGCAATGCTCGCTGAACTCCTCCCTGTGAACGATAATTTTTCAATTCCGATTGCGGCCGCAATAACACTGGCAATTTTAATATGAATCAATGAAAGTGAGAATATGCGCGGCGCAAGGAAACCTGCAGGAAGAATTTCCGCAAGGGAAACCATCGAAAACACTCCGAGAATTAAAACCCATGAAATGGCATGGGTGAAATACAAAAAAAAACCTGGCAAAATTTTTCCATATGCAAAGAGACGATACAAACAAATGGTACGCTTTAGAGGACGATCTTCCAGAGTTAGATCGTATATCCACTCGCATACTCCTACAGGCAGAAAAATATCTTCACGGCCATCGGCATACGACTATGCCCTGGTATTTGAAGAATGGCGTCTTTATAAGACTAGAAAAAGCCATATTATAGTAATTAGCCCTTCCGGAAAAGTAATGGGCTATTTTTCAATGATGACAGGAAAAAGAACAAAAAAGCTTTCCAGAAAAACAATAGAAGCCATTGCAAAAAAACTCGCAGAATACGACAGGCTAATGAACCAAAAAATGAAAAACAATGAAAAGAAGAAGATAGTCAAAGAAGCAAAAAAACTGTTAAAAACGCTAATAGACGAAAAGTTGCTGTTAATAAGGACTACTCCAATGCCAGGCTTTGCTTTTAACAAGAATAAAAGGGAATTTGTTAAAAAGTAAAAAATGCATTCCCCAAGATTTAAAAAACAGTTTTACCAGAATTTCATAGCATCAAAACATGGACCTGTAGCCTAGTCTGGATAGGGCACCGCACTCCTAAGGCCTTTTCTTGAAAAGAAAAGCCCTGGGAAAAGAACAATTTTTCTGCGGAAAAATTGGAATTGTTCAGAACAAATTTCCAGTATTTTAAAAAGCATTTCCAGTCGGAGCAAGGCGGGGGTCGTGGGTTCAAATCCCACCGGGTCCGAATCCTTTTTTTACTTCGTGAAAGCCTTTTAAAAGTGTTTTTGGCAGTAGTCTGTATAAAATACTGAAGTGATTTTTTTGGACCAGCTGGAAAAAGCAATTGCGGGGGAAATCTGTTTAAGCAAGGATCCCGGCAGCAGCATGAAAAAATGGCGCGAAATATTCGGTGTTTCGCAGACAGAACTTTCTGATTATTTAAAGGTCAGCAACAGCACTATTTCGGATTATGAAGGGGGGAGAAGAAAAAGCCCCGGCATACTCGTAGTAAGCAGGCTGATTGAAGCGCTTATTGAAATAGACAAAAGGCGCGGCGGACGGGTTGTTAAACAACTGGACAAGGATTTTGCGCCAAAGGAAAACGCCTTTCAGACACACGAATTTACTGCTTCATTAAAGGGGCAGGAATTCATGAAAATAATTGGCGGAGAATGCGTTGCAAATCCTTCAAGATTAAAGGAGACACAGGTTTTCGGCTACACTTTGATTGATTCAATGAAGGTAATACTCGAAATTCCAGTCCATGAATACATGCTGTTATATGGAAACACTCCGGAAAGAGCGTTGATTTTCCGCTTTGTTGAAAGCGGCAGAAGCCCTCTCATTGCAGTGAAAATAGGCAGGTTCAGCACAGACATGAAACCCAGCATTGTTGTTCTGCACGGAAACCTTGATGCCGCAAACGTTGACCCTCTTGCAATAAAAATCGCAGAATCCGAAAAAATCCCATTGATAATAACAAAAAAGCCGATAGAGGAAATTACTGCAGAACTAAAAAAATTAGAGGCTTAACGGACACATCATGAAAACATTTTCTTTTCCAGCTTTCTTAGTATGAAATCCTGAAGCGCTCCTGCTTTGTAATATTCTCTCTTTAATTTCTGGTCAAGTGTCGGGAATTGCCCGAGAGTTCCCCGACATTTTTTGGAATTGCAGTTGCATTCCATTGCCCATTCCTTGTACTTGCCGAATTTTTCATAGGTCCATTCAGTAGTCGAGTAATCATAGGTCAGTTCCTCGCCTTCCGGTATGTCTTCCAATGAAAACAATTCACCTTTTTTTCTCACCCCGCAGTTAGGTGTGCAGGAATGATTTACATAAACATAAGGTTCTGCCAGGTCAAGATAAGTTCTTTCGGTTATTTGCAGCGGATTGCAAATTTTTTCTTTTCCCATTTCATAACGGTTTTTAAGTTCCTGAAAAGTAACTTTTTCACCGCGCATTCTGCAGATTACATCGCCTTTTTTAAAATTTTTTGATGCGAAAACCCCAGTGCCTTCAATAGCGGACTTTTTGACCATCATGCCATCATTCTCAGCAAACTGCTCTTTTTGCATTTTCCGCACCCCCGCCTATTCTTATGCAGTAGGTAAATCTTCTTTTTGTCTCGTCCCTTGTTCCGCCCTTTGCCTGCTTGAAGGAAACAACAAGCCGTGCATTGTGCTTTTTTGCGATTGCCTTTGCAATCTTTGAAGCGCTCTTCTTCGAGCCCAAAACAAGGTCGATTCCGCTTCTCTGGTTTTTTGTAGAAACAATCTTTGCAAGCACATCCTCATGCACAAAACCCGAAAGCATTTTTTCGATTTCCTTCAAAACGCTTTCTTCCAAGGCGGGATTTTCAAAGCGCAGCTGGATAGTTGCCTCGAAATAGTTTGAAACAGCTTTCATGCAGGAATCGCATAGCACATTCAAAAACTCAATGGCTGTTTCTTTTTCCTGTTCAATTCCATTCGAATCAATCTTTCCTGAGACTTTCACTTTTGCAGAAATTTTTTTTTCTTTTTCAGAAAAATCAAAGCTGAAAACAGGGGTTTTCAAGTCTGAAACTTTTGCATTCTTCAGGATTACTTTTTCAAGCAGTGAATTTTCCTGCGCAAGCCATTTTCCCGAAACAAGGATTTTGCCGCAGGTTTTGCAGCGCTTGATTTGTATTTTTTGCGGAAGCTCGAAAACAGAGTTTTTTTTCAGGAAACAATCACTGCATAAGCCCCTGAAAAAAGGCCCTTTGACAGAGCCGCAGTTCGGGCAGAACATTGCCATTTGATTCGCCTTGTTCAATACTAAAGGTAACATGGGGATTAGTGCTAAAATTCTTTGTATTTCAGGAAAATACTCGGGTTGAGAACCATGTGGTAGGTCTGGATAAGCGCAACCAAAAACCTGAGCAGGAAGAAAAGCGCCCAGAACTCAATTCTCTGGGAAGAAAGCGCAAGAAAGGCTATTGCAAAATTCGCAATTGTAACAAAGAACGGCACAAAGGAGGCAAAGAGTATTTTGCCGAATTTTTTTCTTGAAAGATGGAATGATCTGGAAAAATTTTTCAGGAAAAAAACAGAGTCAAAAACTGCAATGGGATAAACGAAATAGAAGAAAGCCGAGAGCACAAGATAGAATGCAAGGAAAATAATTGTAAAAAAGGCAAGCATTGCAATGTCTTTTTCATAATAAAAAAAAGATAACATCAGGGAGAAAGGAATTGCGAGAATTGTTTCAATAAAAAGAACTGAAAAGAAAAGGCGCAGAAGCTTTCCCTTGATTGGCTTTATTGCGTCCATAAAAAGAATTTTTTTCTTTTCCCAGAATTCCTTTACAAGCGTTGGGTACATTGCGTTTGTCAAAACATCGAGCAACGGAACTATTGCAAGCAGAATAAGCACAACAAGGCAGCCTGTAAGAATCACAAATAACATATACGGGTCTATTGCAATTCCGGCTTCTATTGAAGGCTGAAGGCTTAAAACAAGCAAAAGAAGGTTTATCACCAATACCATGAGAAAGCCGTAAAGAAAGGCAATAGCCATTTTGGGAAGGAAAAGCTTGGGCTGCTTTTTCAGCAGCACAAGAGAGTCGAGAAAAATGCTCCAGAAGCCCATAAAAACCAGTTTATTAATGATTTAACAGTAATTTTAATGTTTTGCCGAAGCAGGATTCGCTATAATTTTTCTGTTTTGCCAATGCTCGGAATAATTGTTTCAATGCCTGTTTCTGTTTCAATCTTTTCCTTGAAAACAGGCATTACATCCTTGTCTCCGTGAACCAAAACAATTTTTTTCGGGGATAATTTTTTTATTGCCGAAAGCAATTCTTCCTGCCCGGCATGCGCGGAAAAATCGAATTTCTGCACATGCGCGCTCACATCGAGAAGCTCTCCGTCAACCTCTATTTTCTGTGTTTCAAGAAGCCTTCTTCCCTGTGTTCCTTCAACCTGATAGCCGGTAAGCAAAACAGCGCTGTTTTTCTGCCTGTAAATATGCTGCAAATAAAACGATGCAGGCCCGCCCCCAAGCATTCCTGCAGTTGTTACAATAATGCTCGGCTGTTTCAAGGCCTTTTTTCTCATTGAGGGATTATTTACCCAGATTGCCTTTGAAAGAGCTTTTTTCAGAAACCGCGGGTTTTTCAATAACTCGGGATAATCCATCATTATTTTTGCTGCCTTCTGGCACATTCCGTCGAAAAAAATCGGGGCGGAAACCTTGTACTCATGGAGAATGTCAAGCATTTCCTGGCTTCTTCCCACTGCAAAGGCAGGCACCAAAACCCATCCTCCCCTGTCAATTGTTTCCTGGACTGTTTCAACAAAAAGCTTTTCTGTTTCCTCTCTCGGAGAATGGTTCCTGTCACCATAGGTTGATTCCATTATCATAACATCAGTGTTTTTAATGTGCAGATCCGCTCCCTTATGCAGCCTTGTTTCCGCAACCTTGAAATCCCCGGTATAAACAATTTTTTTTGTTTTGAGGGAAAGCACTGAAATTGCGCTTCCAAGGATATGCCCTGCATCGTGAAACTCCAAAGAAGCGTTTTTTGTAATCGGAATTTCATGCCTGTAATGCATTGGAAAGGAAAATTTTTCCACTGAATGGATTTCCTCTTTCGACCATTCGGGAGCCATTGATTCAAAGCTCGCTATTTTCAAAGAATCAAACCAGAGCATTCTTGAAAGGTCAAGCGTTGAAATAGTGAGAAAGCTCATTACCTTCGAGTCAAGGAACAAATGCGGAAGAGAGCCGCTGTGGTCAAGATGCGCATGCGAAATTATTACTGCGTCAAGGTTTGTTTTCACAGGCAGCGGATATTCTGTCTTGTTCTGCAGGAGCTTTACTCCCCTGTCGAACAAAACCTTTTCTCCGTAATCTATCAAAAAAGAACTCTTGCCTACTTCTTCCGCGCCGCCAAGGGCAGTAAAAAAAATTTCCTGCATTCTCGCAAAACCAAATCAGAGTTTAAGGGTTATTTTACAAAATTTTTAAGATTTATTTTACAATAATAGCCTTCTGCGGGCAGCTTGCTTCGCATGCCCTGCACTGTATGCATTCGCTCGCATTTTTTACAACTGTTTTTTTGCCCTCTTTTGCAAAAACCCCTACTGGACAGATATTAATGCATGTTCCGCATTCAGTGCATTTCTTGTAATCAATATTAGGCTTCTCCATTGAACCACAATTTGTTTTCCAAAATTCAAAAAAAAATAGTTATTTGCCTGTTGCTGACTTGTTCATTTTCTCGAGCATTTCGCCCAGCTGCTTTTCATCAAGGCCGTGCGCCATTGCTCCCTGCTCGATTGTTTCAAAAGCAGAAACATGGCAGCCTATGCAGTGTAATCCGAAATCCATCATTACTGGCGCGGCCTGGGGAAATTTGTTGATTACTTCCGCAAAAGTCATTTCCTTTGAAATCAAAGCGGCTTTCGCGTGCTTTGCATGCTTCAAAGGCTTCTTCTTCACAGTAGTTTTTTTCTTTTTAGGAGGCATAAAATCATTGTGAGCCAGAACCATTAAAAAATAACGCTTTTTCCGCTTTTTAAATCCCGCGGATTTCTGTTTTTTCAAAAAAGCCTTTTATTTTTTCAGAAAATTTTTTCAGTTCTTCTGGAGAGTGAGGCTGCTGTTTTTCAAGGTTTTTGTCGAGAAGCGGCATGCTGTTCTGGAACTGTTGCAGAACAAATTTTTTTGCCCCCTTCAAAAGCCGCGCGATTTCCAAAATGTCTTCTTCGGAAAGCGCGGGAACAACAGTTGTCCTGAATTCATATTCCAAGCCGGATTTTTTTATTATTCCAATGCTTTGTTTTATTTTTTTCAAATCAACTGGCGCGTTTGCAAAAAGCGGATATTTTTCCAATGGGGCTTTTATGTCCATTGCAATGAAATCAACAAGCCTTTTTTCAATGAGCTCCTTCAGCATTTCCGGATTTGTCCCGTTTGTATCAATTTTCACAAGAAAGCCTTTCTGCTTTACTTTTGCGCAGAAAGCAGGAAGTTCCCTGCACAAAGTGGGCTCTCCGCCTGTAAGGCATACCCCGTCCAGAAATCTTTTTCTTTCCTCTAAAAAAGCAAGCGCCTGTTGCTCTGAAATAGAAACTCCCGTGTCCTTGTTTTCCACAAGCGCGGTGTTATAGCAGTAGCCGCACTTGAAATTGCAGTTCGGAAGGAAAAGAGTGCAGGCAATCTGCCTTGGAAAATCAATGAGGGTTGTTTTCTGAATTCCCTTGAAAATGAGAGCCAACGAGACACCAGTAAAAAATATGCTTCAAAAAGTATTAAGAAGAAAGCGCAAAAATTTTATTCCTTGCATTGTGCCAACGCTTTTGCTTCGGAAAAGGTTTTTCTGTCCTTGAATTCTTCCTGCTTGCCCGCGTTCCATGCTTGTACAGGCCTGAGGTATCCGACTACTCTGCTATAGACTTCAGTTTTACTGCTGCATGCTGCCATTCTTCTTCACCTCCCTTTGCCTGCCCGTTTAATTCAACGGGACATGAAAAGTGCGCTCCCTTAATGTAGCCGTGTACCGGGCATACGCTGAAAGTAGGCGTAATAGTGTAATACGGCAGTTTGAAATTGTAAGCTATTTTTTTCACAAGCTTTCTGCATGCCTCTGAATCAGCCATTGATTCTCCAAGGAAACCGTGGAGCACAGTCCCTCCGGTATATTTTGCCTGCAAATCCTCCTGATGAGTGAGCGCTTCAAAAATATCGTCAGTGAAACCGACAGGGAGTTGTGTTGAATTCGTGTAATAAGGCGCATTCTGCCCTGCGGTTTTTATTTCGGGATAAAATTTCCTGTCAATGCGCGCAAGCCTGTAGGAAGTTCCTTCTGCGGGAGTTGCTTCAAGATTGTAGATGTGCCCTGTTTCCTCCTGGAATTCAGTAAGCCTTTCGCGCATGAAATCAAGTGTTTTCATTGCAAAATCCTTTCCCTGCTTTGTTGCAATTCCCTCTCCGAAAAAATTCAGGCATGCCTCGTTCATTCCCACCAAGCCTATTGTTGAAAAGTGATTGTCAAGCGAACCCAGATAGCGCTTGCTCCATGGAAGCAGTCCGTGCTGCATGTTTCTTGAAACCTCTTTTCGTTTTATTTCAAGGCTTTCCTTTCCGAGATACATCAACTGTTCCAGCCTTTCAAAAAAATCAGAATCATCCTTTGCAAGATAGCCTATTTTCGGCAGGTTTACTGTTACAACTCCAATGCTGCCTGTTTTTTCTCCGCTTCCGAACAATCCGCCTGTCTTGCTGCGCAGTTCCTTCAAATTCAGCTGAAGGCGGCAACACATGCTGCGGACATCGCTCGGCTTTAAAGAACTGTTTATAAAATTCTGGAAATAGGGAATTCCGTATCTTGCAGTCATTTCAAAGAGCAGGTTTGCTGATTCAGAATCCCAGTCAAAATCCCTTGTAATATTGTAAGTCGGAATTGGAAAAGTAAAAACCCTGCCGCTCATGTCCCCTGCAAGCATTATTTCCAGAAACGCCTTGTTAATCATGTCCACATGTTCCTGAAAGTTTCCATAGGTTTCTTTTTCAAGGTATTCCCCGCCATAAATTATCGGGGCATCCTTCATGTCTTCCGGAACGCTCCAGTCAAGAGTGACATTTGTAAAAGGCACCTGGTTTCCCCATCTGCTTGTTGCATTGATTGCAAAAATAAATTCCTGCAATGACTGCTTTATCTGCTTGTAAGACAAATTGTCTTTTGCAGCCAATGGTGCCAAATAAGTGTCAAAGCTGCTGAATGCCTGTGCTCCCGCCCATTCGTTCTGCAGTGTTCCCATAAAATTTACAACCTGTCCAAGTGCTGCGTTGAAATGCTTTGCACCCTTTGCGGCAATTCTTCCGGGAACGCCATTGAAACCGAGCTCTAACAATTGTGCAAGCGACCATCCCGCGCAATATCCTGAAAAAGTCCCGTTTCCCAAATCATGAATGTGAAAATCCCCGTTCCTGTGCGCATTCGAAATTTCTTCGGGATAAATCATTTTCAAGGCGTATTCGGCAATAACAGCGCCTGAAATATGCGCCTGCATTCCCGAAAGAGAATAGCTCGTATTGCTGTTTTCAAAAACACGCCAGTCGCTGCAGGAAACATATCCATTGACAATGTCGGAAATTTTTTTCAGGAAAGCGCTTGATTCGCGCAGTTCCGCCCTCTTCTGCCTGTAAAGAATATATGTCTTTGCTGTTTTCGCGTGCCCTGCTTCAATCAGTTCCTTTTCAACTGCATCCTGGACGTCCTCAACAGAAGGAATCCTTGTGCCGAATTTTCTTTTGAGGGAATGGACAACCCTGCCAGAAAGCTCTTCCGCAAGCTTTATATCCGAACCGCCAACAGCCTTTGCCGCGGAAAAAATAGCCTCTGTGATTTTGTTCCTGTCAAAGGCAACAATTGAACCGTCGCGTTTTTTCACTTGTTCCAGGAACTTTTGAACCATTGGATCACCTTTTCACAGCACACTTGTTTAAAAAAAAAGCCGAGAAAATTATTTTTTTTTATGCGAATAACATTATGGTTTGCTGATATATAAATTATTCTGCCTGTTTGCTTTGCAAAAAAAAATTTGGCAAAAGATTGGCAAAGCAAACAATAAGCACGCATGAAAAACAATAAAAATAAGGAATCCGAATTTTTTTTGGAAAAAAATTAGTTTTCTAAATGCAAAAAACATGTTCGGAAACCGCGCTTCAGAACCATGCCGTTGTGTCCTCGCGCACTGTTTCATTTATCGGGCGCCTTGATGTTGCAGTTGGCTTTTCCGCCGCAAAACCAATGGGAATTACTGCAACCGGCTTGAGGTTTCTTTCTATATTGAAGAGCTTCTGGACTCTTGCCTCGTCGAATGCTCCCACCCAGCAGCTTGACAATCCAATGGCAGTTGCCGCTATCTGCGCATAAGCAGCCGCAATTGTCGCATCCTGTATCGCATAGAGCGATGTGCCCCTTGCCCCGTAGGTTGCCGATGCCTTTTCTGAATCAGCAAAAAAAACAAGCACTATCGGGGCTGAAGAAATAAATCCCTGGTTTGTGCATGCCTCTGCAAGGAGCCTTTTCTTTTCGCGCTCCTTTACCAGAAAAACAGAATAGCTCTGCAGGTTTCCCGCGCTCGGCGCAGAGTTAATTGCGGAGAGGATTTTTTTCTCCTGCGCCTTTGTTATTTCCTTCGGCTTGAATTTTCTTGTTGAATGCCTTTTTTTCAAGAGCGCGAAAAAATCCATTTCAATCACTGAAAAACAGGTTGCATTTGCAGTGCCCTGAATCGCTTATTTCCTTCAAATGAAATGCGCACGGGCAGATAATTTTTTTGTCATTCTCTGCATTGCCGGTAACAGCCCTGCAGGGACAGTATTTTTTGCCGTATTTCTGCTCTGTTTTTGCAAGTGCTTTTATAACTGCTTCAAGCGTTTTCTTGTCGGGATTGAGCTTCAGGCCTTTTTCCCTTGCGTATTCTTCTGCTTCCTTCAGAATCCTTTTTTCTTCTTGGTCCAAATAAAATCTCTCCCTTCTCATTTCAGGCCCAGTTCCCTGCGGATGCGGGGCTCGTCAAAGCCTATTATTATTGTTCCCTGAATGTCAAGGACAGGAACTCCTGTCTGCCCGGATTTTTTTACCATTTCCTCGAGCTTTGAGGAATCGTCGGCAACATTGTAGTCTTCAAAGGGAACCTTGTTTTTTTTCAGGAAATCCTTTGCCATTACGCAGAAAGGGCAGGTATCAGTCGAATATACAAAAACCTTTTTCATTAACACACCTCCAAATCAAGAAAAAACAGTTTGCGGAAAAACCAAAAAACATCCGAAAAAAGAATGAAAGAATTATGAATGCAAAAAAATAAAAACCCGCATCAGGCGGAATGGTACAGAAAAAGAAAGCAAAAGGAAAAAAAGTTTTGCCCGCATTGGTTCAGGCCTTCTTAGTTATTCATTCACGAAGCTGTTTCAGCAGCTTCCGCCGCTGGCGCTTCCGCCTGAATAGTCAGGGGAAAAAGAAGTATTTGCCTGTTCGTTTGAAAGTGTTGCAGAACATGCTCCCGGCTTTTCATTGAATCCTTCGCACAAAAGGTTTTTCACGTTTTCAGCAGACCTTGCATTGTAAGTAACTGCCTTTGCAGTTGCATATGCGAATTCCTCTGAAAGCGAATAATAATTTCCCGAAGAGCTGTATTGAAGCGTTGAATCCCCGTTAAGCACTACGCTCGGGGAAGCAAATGAAATTTCCGTAACTCCGTATTTCTGCGCAAGGCCTGCCTGCAGTGCTATTTCCCTGTCAAAGTCTGCCTGCGCGTATTTCAGTCCTTTCAAAGGGTCAGTCATGCATGTGTTAAGCGCTGTTTTGTCTATTCCTGCCGCCGCCAGTGCAGAATCAACATTTCCCGCTTTCATGTATTCTGAAACATAAGCCCAGTATTTTGTCGGCTGTTCTTCGCGGATGCAAATCTGGCGAAGATTTTCCTGCGCTTCTGCATCGCCGTGCATTGAAGTTATTTTTCCATTTACAACAGAGCCGAGATACAATACCTTTATGTTTTTCTCAAGCCCTGTTGCTATCGGCGCTAAAAGGCGCTGCATCTGCAATCCATAAGGGCACTGTGAAACAATAAAAGCCTCCAGCAAAGGAGTATCGGATTTTTCAGGAGCCGCAAAGGAAAACTGCTGTCCCGTGCTTCCCGTGTCCTGCGGAACAGGAGTGTCCAGATCAAAAACCTGCGAGTTCGCAAGCATTGTTTTTGAGTCCTTTGAAACAAGCACTGCCAAAGAGCCCTGTTTTTCAGTTCCCTTCATAACGTCAAAGTTGACGGAGTACATGCCGTAATCTTCTGTTACATTTGAAAGCTGTGCAGCCAGGCCCTGGCTTGTAAAAAAATTGTCGTTCAGATAGGTTATTGTTTTTGCCCCTACTGCATCCGAGGAAACAGTGTTTGCGCCCGAAGCAGTAGCAGTAGCCAGCCCAACGCTTGGCAGGACAATTGCGCCTGCCGCAAACCCTATTACGAGAAAAACAACCGCAATTCCCACAAAGGGCAGAATCTTGTTGTCAAGCTTGAAGCCGGAATCGGGCTTGGAATTGCTTTCCGCAAGCTTTGCCTGCGTGTTTGCCTTTTCTTCCTGGACAGCAGTGTTTTCTTCAGCCAAAAAATCGCCTAAAAAAAAATTAAACGAAAACCATTGGAAATTCAGTATTCTAGTATTTTGTTTTGAGTAGTGTTTAAAAACCTATTATTTTGTTTTGGAAAAACCGTGCTTCAGAAAAACCAAATCTGTTCCCTCGTCAAAGCACTGGAATTCCCTGAAAACCCTTTTTGCCTGAGAAAGTTTCTTTGCCCTCTTGAAAAAAGAGACAGCGATTTTTGCATTTTTCCGCGAAACGCGCCTGATTTCCGAAAAAGCCTTTTTCAAATCCGCATGATGCAGTGCAGTAAGCGAAACAACAGCATCGAAGGAATTGCTTTTGAAAGGCAGTTCTTCTGCGCGCGCGCAGACGCGCAGGAATTTTTTCTCACTGCACTGCAGAAGCATTTCAAGGGAAGGGTCGAGAATTACTGCCTGCGTGTTCTGCGCAAAAGTCTCTGTTGCTGTTCCTGTTCCCGCGCCGATGTCTAACAGCCTTCCCTCAAAGGAAATTTTTGATTTTACAAAAGCCGCTTTTTTCAGCTGTTCCTCTGAATGCAGGGCATCATAGCTGCGCGCAATCCTTGAATAATATTCAGGCACAGAGCTATTCCTGCGGGAATAGCTATTTAAATATTTCCCAAAGGATATATCGGTATCTATATATCGGGTTTCAGGGAGAGATTTTTTTGCAGCCAGTGATTAAAGCAGAGCACGTTGACAAAATCTATAAGATCGGGCACCTTGAAGTTTCGGCTTTGAAAGACATCAATGTCCAGATCAATAAAGGAGACTTTGTTTCAATCATGGGGCACAGCGGAAGCGGAAAAACCACCCTGCTCCATGTGATAAGCGCACTCCTGCGCCCTACGCACGGAGAGGTTTTTATTTCGGGGCACCCGATTTCGGAAATGGACGATTCAGAGCTTGCTGTTGTAAGGGGGAAAAACATAGGCTTTGTTTTCCAGACCTTTAACCTTGTTTCAAGGCTTACTGCATTGGAGAATGTAATGCTTCCCCTCTGGTTTCAGGGAATTCCAAAGGAAAAAAGAAAAGGGATTGCAATGGAATATCTTACAGAGGTTGGCCTGAAGGACAGAACCCATCATAAGCCGGGAGAGCTTTCGGGAGGGCAGAGGCAGAGAGTGGCGATTGCGCGCGCTCTTGCGGTTGATCCCGACATTATTGTTGCGGATGAACCTACGGGAAACCTTGATTCGCAGTCAGGGGCAAACATCCTTGAACTGATTGACAAGCTGCACAAGGAAAAGGGAAAAACAATTCTTGTAGTTACACATGAGAGATATGTTGCCGAGCGCGCTGACACTATTCTTCATATTACTGACGGAGAAATAATCAAAAGAGAAACAGAACATAAGGCAAGAAACGGAAAAATTCGGAGGGACTACAAATAAGCCTTTTCTTCCAAGGAAGAAAAGCCTTGGGAAAAGAACAATTTGCTGCGCAAATTGAGGTTCGCTTCGCTCACATTTAAGCAATATTTGATTGCTTGACAGTTTTGGAAAAAGAGAATTTTTGCTATGCAAAAAGAATTCATAAACGCATTTGGAGGGATATCATGAAAAAAATGTTTTTGGCTTTGTTCTGCGCAATGTTTTTTGCACAGCTTGTTTTTGGAGGTGTGATGCAGGTAAGCTCTACAAACCTTGACCCTGCGCCCGCAATTCCCGGGCAGTATCTTGATTTGTGGGTTCATTTGACAAACAATTCAAGGGACCCTGCAAACAATGCGTTTGTTAACCTGAAACTTGCGCAGTACGGCTATCAGACTGATTTTCCGTTCTCGCTTGCGCCGGATGATTCCGCAATGAGAGAGCTCGGGACAATAAACCCGAACCAGACAGTTGTTGTAAAATACAGTATTTTAGTGGATTCAAGCGCTCTTGAAGGCGTTTATACTGTTACGATTGAAGCCGGAGAATCCGGAAACCCAAAGAATGCCACTCAGGTCAGCATAACAATTCTGAACAGGAAACCCGACATAAAAATAATTTCCTCTTCTCCCGACACTGCAAAAATAGGCAAGACTTTTTCGCTTGCAATTGAAATAAAAAACACTGGAAGCAGCAATGCCTTCGATGTTTCTCTCGGCGCGAGCGAGGAAAGGACTGTAACTTCAACAGGGGTTGTTGTGGAAAGAAGCATTATTCCATTGGGAGCCGCCTTTTCGTATCTTCCGCAGCTTAATGCTGGGGAAACAGCAACAGTAAACCTGAATTTTGTAGTAGACCCTGGAGCAGATGCATCCGGGCATTACATCCCGATCACAATAACTTTTCAGGATTCAAACAAAACAGAGTTTTCAGAAACAGGATACATAGGACTGAAGGTAGAGGATGCCCCCGAGCTCGGGGCGACTGTTGCAGAGGCAAAGCCATTGCTTTCCCCGGGAACAATGGCTGCCCTGACAATAGACATTTATAACATCGGCGCGGGAACAGCCCATGACCTGCTTGTTTCCGCGGATGTAAATTTCATGTCTCTGCAGAAAAGCGAGTTTTACATTGGCTCGCTTGATTCTGATAACTTTGATTCAGTCACTTTGAACGGGACAGTGAAAAGCTCTCTTCAGAGCGGAATGCAGAATGTAAACCTTACGCTTGTTTACAAGAATGCATTCGGCGAAACAACAACTGTCGAGAAAGCAGTCCCTGTAAGGATTTATTCCGCAGAGGAAGCCGCAATTGAAAGCGGCGCAACGGGATCGCCTGTCCTGCTCATAGTAATAGTAATCGTAATAATAATCGCGGCTTACTGGCTTTTGCGGAGAAGGGGAAAAAAGCAGAAGTAATTGCAGTGCCGAAAACAGCGCCGGCATTCTGTTTTGAGCCGGCTTTTTTTTTAATCACGGCATTGCACCAGAAAATTTTCGGGAAGTGTAACAATGCAGGTTTCTTTTGAAGTCCTCGAGGTTGCGGCAAACAATCTCAGGCATCAGGGCCTGCGGACATATCTCACAATTTTGGGAGTAATCATTGGAATTGCCGCAATCGTTACTCTTGTTTCTCTTGGAAACGGGCTGAACAATGCTGTTGTGGAACAGTTTGAAAGGCTGGGCGCAAACACTGTTTTTGTCGCTCCCTCAGGAAGCTTTTCGGGCGGCGGTTCCGGCGGAGGGCTTAGGGCAATCGGAGATACTGAAATTTCCAAGATACGCAGGATTTCCGAGGTTGAAAATGTTCTGGCGCCTCTTTCCGCAACAACTACTGTTGAATTTTCAAATGAAAAAATCAGCGGTTCTATTACAGGCTATGATCCCAAGGATGCGAAAAATCTTGAAAGCACGGGCTTTCTTGAAATAGGCGAGGGAAGGGAAATTACTAGCGCCGATACCTTTGCCGCAATAGTCGGCTTCAATATTGCGAACAGCGCATTCAAAAAGAAAATCCGCGTGCATGAAAACCTTATTATCGAGGGAAAATCCTTCAGGGTTGTGGGAATTGCAAAGGAAGCAAGCACTTCCTTTGGAGGGGGGCCGAATGTCAACAACACTATTTTTATTCCCGAAAAGGGCTTCAAGGCTATTTTTCCGGAAAACTCAAAAGCCTATTTTTTGCTTGTCACTGTAAAAAGCCGCGATTTGGTTGATGCGGCAAAAACAAAGATTGAAAGGGTTTTCGAGCAGAAATACGGCCAGGACCAGAAGGATTTTTCCGTTGTAACAAGCCAGCAGATTCTTGAAAGCATTGGGCAGGTTTTGGGCCTGATTCAATTGTTCTTAGCGGGGATAGCGGGAATTTCTTTGCTTGTAGGCGGAATTGGAATAATGAACACAATGATAATGTCTGTAATGGAAAGGACATCTGAAATAGGAGTAATGAAGGCAATCGGCGCCACAAACCTTTTAATCCAGTCAATGTTTGTTGTTGAAGCAGGCTTAATTGGCTTGGTTGGAGGGGCAATCGGAGTAACCCTTGGATATGCCCTTGCTTTCGGCATTGGAATTGTTGCAGGCGCAGTAGGATTCGCGCTTGCAGTTGAATTGCAGCCGCTGCTCATTGTGGGGGCGCTGCTTTTTTCAATGTTTGTCGGAATTGCCTCTGGCTTTTATCCCGCGAGAAGAGCTGCCTTGCTTGATCCTGTCGACGCGCTGAGAAGGGGCTCTGAATAATATATGTTTCATTCCACTAATTTTTTCAGGGGGCAGCTGAAGTTTCTGCTTTTGTCAGCTTTGAGCAGAGAGGCAATGCACGGCTATAAGCTCATGGAAAAGATTGAAGAGGCAAGCATGAATCTCTGGAAGCCGGGAGCAGGGAGCCTTTATCCCGCGCTTGAAGAACTGAAAAAAGAAAAATTAATTATTGTAAAGGAAAACACTGTTTCTCACGGAAGAAAAAGAAAGGTTTACGAGATTACAAGGCTTGGAAGGAAAAAATTCCGCGAGCTTCAGAAAAAAGCCGCGCGTTTCCAGAAGGACTTTCTTGAAATGCACAAATCCAAGGAGCTTGAAAAATATTCCCATGAAGATTTTTTGTTTCTTTTTGAAAAAATGCGCGAATTGTTCAGCAAACAGCTTTCAAAATACAATTCCACTTTGTTGGAACTTGCAATGCTTTCGCGGCAGGGAAAAATCTCTTCCAAGCAGAAAAAGGAATTCGAACTTGCACTTGTTGATTTCCTTGAAAAAGTGGAAAAAATCAATGCAAGCGCAAAAAAATAATTTCCCACATACTTCCGGATTTTCGTTTCATGCTCTTCAAATTTTTGGCTAATTTTTTCGTGTCAAATCATGTTTATTGTATTGAGCAATATTTTGCATTATTGGGCATTATAATGCGCAAAAACGCATATTAAAAGTCAGTGGTTATTAACCAATAGCTTTTTAAAAATGTCTATAGTTAGTATGTGCTATGGATATTGAGGTTTTAAAGCGGATTATTGAAAGCCAACGGGAAGAGATAGAGGAGAAATTTGTCAAGGAGAATATTCTTGAACGGGAAGGTCTTGCGCTCGCAAAAAGTTTTCTCTCGTTTCCCAACGCGCTGGTAATTCTCGGGGTTAGGCGCAGTGGCAAGTCAATTTTTTCCATTTTGTTGGCTGGAGAACTAAAACAAAAGGCGGCTTATATTAATTTTGTAGATGAACGCTTGATAAGCATTAATACTGAAGATTTGGACGGGGTTTTACAGGCTTTTTATGAGTTGTATGGGGACATAGATTTTATTATTTTGGATGAAATACAGCAAGTTAGCGGGTGGGAATTGTTTGCTAACCGGCTTAGGCGTACAAAAAAAGTTGTTATTACTGGGAGTGATTCGAAGCTTTTAAGCGGAGAATTAGCAACGCACCTTACTGGGCGGCATATTGCTTTTGTATTGTTCCCTTTTTCTTTTAGGGAAACAACTGACTTAAAAAAAGAAATTTATTCAACAAAAGAAATTGCAACTGCAAGGAACGAACTTAAAAAATTTGTTGAAGGAAGCGGGTTTCCTGAATTCAAAAAATTTGGCAAGCCAATAGTAAGGCAGATTTATGAGGATATTGTTACAAAGGACTGCATTCAAAGGCATAATATTAGGGAAGAAAAGGCCTTCAAAGAGCTTGCTTTTTACTTGACATCAAATTTTTCTTCCGAATTCACTTATTCTAAACTTGCAAAAATAGTTGGCTTAAAAGACACGAATACGGCAAAAAACTATGTGCAATACCTGCAGGAATCTTATTTGTTAACAGTGATTGAAAGATTCTCTCCAAAACTAAAACAGCAAATAATTGCACCAAAAAAAGTTTACTGCATTGACCAGGGTTTTTGCAATTTTATAAGCTTCAACCTGTCAAAAAACTATGGAAAAACCTATGAAAACGTTGTTTGCATAGAACTATTAAGAAAAAAATCAAAAGATTCTGACATTGAAGTATATTATTGGAAAGACCATCAACAAAACGAAGTGGATTTTGTTGTCAAAAAAAATCGCCAAGTAAACCAATTAATCCAGGTATGTTATAATCCGCTTGATGAGAACACCAAGGAACGCGAAACAAAATCTCTTATAAAAGCGGCAATAGAACTAAAATGCAAAAACCTGCTGATAATAACATCAAACTACGAAGCCACAGAAACCAAAATGAAACGCAAAATAAAGTATGTTCCGCTCTGGAAATGGCTGCTTGAAAAATGATTGAACCTTTTTGTTTACTCTTTTTCAACCTCATTTATATTAATCGGTTAAGCCGAGTTTCTTTTAGAGCACCCAATTTTAGAGAGTTGGTGAGCCTGCTCTGCACGCGCTCTTTTTAGGGCGCGTGCCAATTTTTTTTTCTCTTTTAGGGGTTGGGGAAAAGTCTTGAGAGCAAAAAAAAATTTGAATATTTTTGAGGTTGCGTGCCTGCGCCTCCTTGATAAAAAAATTTCTTCCTGCACTCCCGAACACTGCAGGGCTTTTTTGTATATCCTCAATTCTTCTTTTTACAAGTCCTCGCAGGAAATTTCTCTCGAACTCAAAGTGCGCAACTCGCGCCTAGAAAAAATCCTTCAAACCCTCGCAAAAAAAGAGCTTGTCCAGAAAGCCGGCTGCCTTTACAAGCCAAAGCGCATAGAGGAAATAATCGCACAGATACAGCCCGAAAGGCGTTAAACCAATGGGTTGAACCAAACTCAACCTCATGCTTATTAATCGGTTGAAAGGCGTGTTATATATACATCAATTTTCGGTTGGGGAAATTCTTTGGGGTTCAAAAAAAGAATCTTCATGCTCATTGCAATTGCCGCTCTCTTTCTATTAGCAAACAGCGTGAAGGCGCTGGATGAAAACAAGCCAACGGGTGGAGGAATTCTTGAAACAACAACAAGAAACCCGACAACAGAACCTAACGTTGGAATAGTAACAGGAAACCCTAATTTTGAATTGCCGGAAGTTTCCGCAAGAGCATGGCCTGGTGACAGTTATTATACAGACCCAAGCACAATCACAATAACAACTCCGCCAGAATCAGTTACTGATCCAAACAAGGAAGACTACAATCCCGACGACTTTTATGTTTATAATCCCAATGAAAAGCCGGCAGTGGCAGAGCAACGCACTGATTGGGGCACTTTGCCGGAAAATTGTGCACAAAACAATGAAGGCAGAACATTGTGCAATAATTCCGATGGCAGTGTTGCGGTTGTCTCTGTTCAGGGCACTGCCGCTGTTAATAGCGGGCCTGCAAAAGAAAACCCTATTTCCAGCGCCTTGCCTGGGGAAAAGACACTCATTTCCGATAATAATCCGGTTGAGGAAAAAACTGTTTCTGTCAGCATTCTGCCTGAAAATGCAAAACAGATTGTTGAAGATAGCTTGGGCGCATCGCAGGTAAAAAAGGTCGAATTGGATTTCATTGAACAAAAGCCGGTTTATAAAATTCAGAGTTCAAAACAAACAATGCTTTTCGGCTTTATTCCAATCCAAATGCAAATCAACACACAAATAAACGCGCAGAATGGCGAAATCGAAAAAATAGAAAAGCCATGGTGGAGCATTTTTACGGGCGGCTAAAATGCAAAACAACTGCAGAATAACGGCGTTGGCAATAATTGCAGTTCTTGTTTTTCTTATTGCGGGCGCTGTATTCGCCTTTGCAATTCCAAAAACAGGCGGAAGCACTGATTTTAATTCAGAAGCACTTCTCCTGAACTATATTAATCCAAATCCAACAGGCGGAGCAATAGTTGAAAACAGCAGCGAACCTCCAAAAACAGAGCCAAACTTTGAACTCCCCGCAATTTCTGCCACGGCAAACAAGGGAGAAACTTTTCCAGCAGACCCAAACATGATTATAACAACAACTCAAACAGAATCAACAAACGACCCGACAAAAGCAGATTATAACCCGGATGACTTTGCTTACAAAGCAAATTTGTTTGAAAAAAAACCAGTAATTGAAGCAAGAACAGACGGCAATGCAATTGATTCAAGCCAGATTGTTACTGAAGACATTATTGTTCCTGCTGAAGCCGATTCCTGCGGAGCAACAACAGAGGATTTGTACAATTATATTTACCGCGCGTTCATAGAAAGCCCAGGAGACACTGACTGGTATCGCGGCTATAAAGCAGGCACAAACACTCTGCGGTTTATACTTGTGCCACCCTACAACAGGGATTATGACATTGAAATTTATGACAATTGCGGAAGCTCTTATGTGCAAAAATGCACTTCAGGCACTGGGGTAATAGAAAACTGCCTTGCAACCGTAAGCAATGATTTTTATGTAAGGGTTTATGGTTACAACGGCGCATACAGTGCCAGTGCACTATACAAAATTACTGCAAAAGATTCCGGAACAGTTAATGCAGGCATGTTCCCCGGAACTCCTTCAAAAACTTCTTTTTTATGCAATGATACAATAAGAATCAACAACATAGGAATAACAAACCTGAATTCCGGTACAATGTACTATTATTTTTACCACGACTTATACACGCCAAGCAATAATTATTACACAGAATACAACACAGGCAATGAATATTATTCGCTTCCCCCAACAACTTCTATACCCTGGTTGACAAACTTCTATCCGCCTGGCAACGGCTGGACAGAAAACGGAATATATATTGCAAGGGCATTCATGATTTATTGGACTGGAACAAACATTCAGGCAACAAGCGTTAAAACTTATCCTAATGTTTCCTGTGAAAGAGGCTCAATAGAAGGCTATAATGGCACTCCAATAAAATCCTCTTTTGCATGCAACGAACAAATCCAGTCAACAAACCATGCTTTCAAAAACACAAGCAATTTTTACAGTTTCAATTACACAGTTTACAACGAACTTAGAGACCCGAACAACAATTTTGTTGCCTCGAGCAGCCTGGCAAACCAAACACTTTCTCCAGAAGAACAAAAATCTTATCTTATTACATATTACCCTGCAACAAACGGCTGGCCAATGCCTGGAACTTACACTGTAAAAAGCTGGGCAACAGGAACATTCACATACGGCAGAAGCACAACTGCTTACAGCTATGCTTATCCCTATGTTCCGACTGCACCATGCAGCACCTGCGCAGACGAATGTTCTGCAGGAGCAACAAGGTGCCTTGGAAACGCATCTCAAACATGCGGAAACTATGATTCTGACTCCTGCAGGGAATGGGGAAACAACCAGGATTGCGGAGCCACAACTTACGGAAGCCCTTATTGTTACAACGGAGATGTTTACAAAGACAGAACAGACAGGGGCTGTTCGGGAAGCTCCTGCTTTACAAGCGCGCCGACAAGGGAAATTGTCCAGGACTGCGGAACACAAACCTGTTCAAACGGTTCCTGCGATACCTGCACTCCGCACAAAAATTATTACTGCGCCAACGTTCTTGGAAACAAAGACGTATACTGGTTTAATTCCTGCGGACAAAGAGAAGAAATAAAAGAAGACTGCAGGCTTTCCTGCGTTGAAGGCGTTTCAACCTGCGACAGCAGCTGCTTAGGAAGCTTTACAGTTTGGGCAAAAAACAAATACAACACTCCACTTGTAAACGCAACAGTTTCCTTCGACGGAGGCTATGGACAGGGAGAAAAATTCGCAGGAACAACAGGAACAGATGGAAGATTGACCTTTGGGGACATCCAACCAGGAACGTGCCCAACCGGCAGAGTATACTCAATAAAAGTCATTTCCGCAGAAGGAACAAACTGCGGAACAAAAAATGCACTCACATGGTACGAAGCAGACAACACACTAGTAATATTCAACTGTAATCCCGTTTCCTCAAACAACAAAATAACTTTAGGCATAATATCCCAAGGGATATCTGAAGGAATAACACAAAGCATATTCGAATTTGGAGAACCAATAATATTTAAGTTCCTGGCAAAGGACTTGTTCCAGAACCCGATTTCCAACGCATTAATAGGAATAATCCCAGGATACGATGCGAGCAAAACAGGCACTGGAATAACAAACTCAACAGGAAACGCTTCATACACATACGCCCAAACCCCGATTGGAACACACAGATACAGATTTATTGGCTCCAAAGAAGGATACCAACAAGCAGAAACAGAAAAAATTCTTACAATAAAAGAAAAACGCGGTTACGATTCAGACGGAGACGGACTAAGCGACGAAATAGAAAAAGCAATCGGAACAAACCCCAATGATCCAAACTCGAACTTGGCTTCAATAATCGGAGAAAACGCACCTTCAACCTGCTTCCTAACACTGCCATTCGGCACTTTCTCAATCGAACAAAAACAAGAAATAATAAACACAGTCAGTTCAAAAGGAATAACTTCTATTGAAGAAATAAAAAATGCTTCAATAATGGGCCAACAAATAGAAACACAAAAAACCACATTAAAAAATGCAATCCAAGAAGCCAGTGAAATCCAGTACTTTGCAAAAAAAGACGGTTACGTCATAATAACAACAAATGAAAAAACTGGTTCATTAAGCATATATTTCTTACAAGCCTTTTGCGTCGGAATGCTAAAAGGGGTCGCATACGGTTTAGGACAAGGAATCACAGACGACGCGGCACTAATAACTGCAGGATATTTTTATGCAACAAACCTAGATGAACTGCAAGAAGCAATGAACCAAGCCCAAAACCAGCTATTATTGTACTACGCCGCATGCACATACTTCTATCCACAACAAGGCAAGTTTCCGCCAGAATGCCAAAACGACATAGTGGGAATGTTTCCAATATTCAGTGACCTCGTATTAAAATCAGCAAGCGACGTATTCCTCTTTGCAGACACACAGGCAAACACACAATACAAACAAGACTTTCTAGACAGAGCCTCGTTTGACAGCGGCTTCTTCGCAGGGTATACCGGCACATACTTCTTAGAACAAATAGTAACACTAAAAGGGGTAGAACTGGCAGGAAAGGAAACTATAAAAATAGGCGGAAAATTAGTATTAAGATTTGGCGGACCAGCCGCAAAAGGAATAATGGCTTTGGATGGCTGGCAAGCGATTGCCGGAAAAATTGAACCAATCGCCATAAAATTAGAAGGTGTTATAGACAACAGCACAATTAGAAGTATTACAGACAGTGCGCTAAAATCAAGAGTCGGAAAGGCCATTCTAAAAAATTGGACAAAAGAAGAAACAGAAGGATTTGTGCGATTCGTGGCAAAATCTGAAGAAAAACAAGGAGACGCAATAATGTACGCAATGAAACAAAGCGGCGAATGGACAGACAATATGGCAAAAGAAGCAGTAAAAATAGACGGGCAAGGAAATCTAATAAACTTCGAAAAAGCAAAACTCATTCCAAACTCTGGAAAAAACGCGGACGCTTTTTTTAGAATAAATAATAACGAATTTTGGATAGACTCTACAGAAATTCAAAATCCACTAGAAAGTGAACAAAGTTTGTTCAGCAAATTAACATCAATTGATAGAGCAAAAAAGTTCGAAGGATTAGGAGTAAGCGGCGAAGGAATTCAAGTAATCAAATTATCAAAAGGAACTACGTTAAAATCAAACCAAATTATCTCAACGATTGAAGAAGCCCTTCCACAAATGATTGGAACAAAAAAGGTTATAGTTTATGATACTGTTAAAGACTTAACATTTATAGCAACACGGAGGTAATAAAATGACCATCGGATTGGGGCAAAGTCGGGTGCTAAAAGAAGCCAGATTTGAAATTACAAAAAACGGCGAAGTTACGGGCTTTCTTGATTTAGTTAGCAAACCAGAAAGAATATTTTTGGACGGAAAAATCGAGTATTTCAATGATGAAACTTTAGAAGAAATAAAAAATAAACAAAAATTTCCAATAATAATTCATTTCAGAATCAAGAAACCTCTGACTGAAGACCAAATAATACCCACCGGCAATGCAAATGAAACACGAACAGCAAAGGAATACCTAACATATTTCAATGGCAACCAAAAAATAGGCAAACGCATATCCTTGGGCGCAAGCAAGATCTTTCTTAATACCGAAACAAGCAGCAAACCATTTGGTGATTTGTGGCGATTTGGAGCAGAATTGTCAGAAATGGCAATTCTTGAAGCTAAAAATGTTCCCGGCTTAAAGGATGTGAAAAATGCATGATTCAAAACTTTGAGTTTGCCGGTTTTTGGGACAGGTTTGTCGCGAGAATAATTGACAGCATTGTAATGTTTGTCTTGTCAATCGTAATAGGAATTATTGTTTGGACATTCGGCCTGTTAATTGTCATTCTAATAATTCCTTCCCCGGAAAACACGCTTTTTGCAGTAGGATGCGGTTTTCTTGCTTTTCTATTCTCGCTGATTATCGGACCGTCAATATATACAATTGTTCTGCACAAAAAATACGGGCAAACAATCGGCAAAAAAGCGCTTGAAATAAAAGTCATTAAAACAAACGGCAAACCGCTAAACTGGAAAACCGCAATTATCAGAGAACTCGCAGACGTAATAAACGCCATAATTGTGCTCACCTACCTGATAATAGTCTTTGATTCAAAAAAACAAGGACTGCACGACAAAATAGCGGACACAGTTGTTGTAAGGGTGAAAAAATGAACAATCTTTCCAAAATCGCTTTGCTTTTGCTGATGCTGTTCCTCCTGTTCGGAGCAGCTTCTGCCTTTTCTCCTTCAAATGCAGAACAGAAATTAAAGCATGGCTTGCTTGAAAGGGCGCTTGCTGCGAGAAGCATTGAAACCAGTGGGCATACAAGCGCAGTTGAAAAGGTTTTGGTGCAGGTTAGTTCCGAACAAAAAACACAGGAAGTTTCTGACAAAATCCAGTCATTGGGAGCACAAAACACGCTGAAAAAAATCGGCAAAACAATAATCGCAGAAATGCCGCTCGCGAGATTATTGGAAACAGCAGATATGAACGGCGTTGAAAGCATTTGGCCTGATTTGGAAGTAAGTGCAATGGACGAAGGCGCATTGCAGCAGATAAACGCAAAACAATCATGGGACTTAAGTTACAAGGGAGACGGAATAAAAATCGCTGTTCTTGATACGGGGATAGATGAAACACACCCTGCACTTGTGGAAAAAGTTGTTGCTTCTGCAAATTTTTCTGGTTCTGCAACAACAAGCGATCTGCAGGGGCACGGAACTCATGTAGCGGGAATAATTTCAGGTTATGGGGACACAAATGGAGTTGCCCCAAATGCACAATTATTGAATGCAAAGGTTCTGAATGATTCGGGAAGCGGAACAATTTCAAGCGTAATAGAAGGAATCAGCTGGGCAGTAGAACAGGGCGCAAATGTGATTAATCTGAGCCTTGGAGCAACAACGCATGAAAACAACACTCCATTGAACCAGGCAGTGAGAGATGCAATTGCACAGGGCGTAATAGTAGTAATTGCCTCTGGAAACTGCGGAGAATGCGGAAACTGCAATGGCTTTACAGGGGTAACAATGCCGGGAAACACAAAAGAAGCATTGACAGTCGGAGCAGTTGATTCAACAAACGCGCACGCATGCTTTTCAAGCGGAGAAACACTTGCAGAAGAAATAAAACCCGATGTAGTTGCACCCGGAGTTGGAATTGTTTCAAGCCTCCCTAACAATTCCCTTGGAACAAAATCAGGAACATCAATGGCAACTCCCTTTGCAGCGGGAACAATTGCATTATTCCTCCAAAAAAACCACGGCCTGACTCCATACCAGGCAAAAAAATGGCTTGAAATAAACTCGCTGGATTTGGGAGCAACAGGAAAAGACAATTTGTTCGGCAGTGGTTTGCTTGATGCTTACAAAATTGTTTCAACTGATTTTTCAGGAGTTCCTGATGAAAACGCAATTATTCCTCCCGATGAAAACAGGGTTGATTTTAACATAGGAAACCTCGGATTTTCATTTACAGGGCCAAGCGTTCTCAACAAAAAGCAGGCAGGAACTTTTACAGTTGAAACCCAGACAAGCGGAAACGCGCTGGGAGTTCTTGAACTGCAAAAAGACACTACAGTTGAATTTGTTGTTTTCGACGAATTCGGAAATCCTGTTGACAGGCAAGCAGTCGGCCCCAAATACCTGGATGAATTTATTCCCGGAGTTTTCAATTATGACTGGAACAGCGAAAGAACGGGAAATTTTACTGTGCAGGCAATTGCCTATGTCGAAGGGCAGGAAACAGGCGTTTTTTCAAACGAGCAAAACATAAAAACAGCGACTGCGGAAAAAAACGTCCGGGTTACTGTTCCAAATGACCTGGTTTCAATACAAAACTTTTCTGTTCCCGAAACAATCCAGAAAGGCGGAACCGCAAGCTTTTCAGTTGATTTGCAGGCAAACAATTTGCTGCAGAGCCTCTCTGCAGAAGATTTTTCTTACAGGGCGCAGATACAAATCTGCGCAAACACTGATTTGAGCGCAGGGCAGTTAATCTGGCTGAAAAACATTAATTTCTCACAGATGCAGGTTCAAAGCGATTTGCGCGATGTTCGCGTTTTCAATGCAGAAACAGGAACAGAATTGCAGAGAAAAATAGAGGGAACCGGAACAAGCACTGACGGAAATGTTTTCTTTGCAATTGACAATCCAATTGCAAACGGAAATTGTATAAACACAACTTATTATTTGTATTATTCAAATGCTTCTGCCAATGAACCGCTTAATTCTGCTCAAAACTTGGATGATTTTACAAATTATGCCAGCGGAACAACAACTCCTTTTGGAAATTGGTTTGAGGATTCTGGACTAACAAAAGGAACAATTGTTGACGATACTATGGATGCTCAACACGCTCATTCTATTCATAATTCTATGTTAATACTTGGGATAACCAATATTATTACCGATTATAATCAAAATAGTCCGACCCCTTCTTTTGATACCAATTTGAGGGGAAGGACTTGGGATTATAATGCTTGGATTTATCCAGGGGATTCTACAACAGCACAAAGTAACCAGATTATTTTAGTAGATTTTAACGCAGACCATTCTACTTTTGCCGTGGGTGTTAACCTTGAGTGGAATGGAACGAATTTTAGGTATTATAATTCTGTAACAAGCTGGACAAATTTGACATCAAGTTATGATAAGAACCAATGGCACAAAATACAGATTACTTATACTTGGTTAAATCCAAATTATCGGGTTTGTATCTATGCAGGAACAGCAACAAATTTGATTAGTACGACTGGTTGTACTAGCACAATTAATTCGGGAGATTATGGCAGACCCATTTTACCAGATAGTTGGCGTTTTTCTACAAATGGGGCAACTACTCCTTTTTGGGTTGATGATATTGGTTTTTTTGCTCCTTATGAAACAAATATTTCTTTGGGAGCAGCAGAAACATTGGGAGAGCCGGAGCCCCAAAGCTCGGATGTCAATGCTTTTGTCTCTGTTTTTTTGCGCGATGAAACAGATTCAATTGTCGGCTTTTATGGTTCGGAGGAAAAAAACCTTTTGAAGGACGCAAACAATTTGTTTGAATTTGATGAGCCCATAAACCTGCCCGCAGGAGATTATAACCTTGAAGCAGTTGTTTTCTTTGAAGACCAGAATATTTCAATCAAAAAGCCATTGAAAATCAGCGCGGAAGGATTCACAGGCATTGAATCCCTGAACATTCCAACACAGGCAGAAATCGGCTCTATTGTTCCTGTTAAAGTGCGAGTAAAAAACAATTCTTCAATGGAAATAAGCCCAATGGTTTTTTTGCAGGCATCAGATTCAGGCGAACTGGTTTCTTCAAAAGCAGACTTCAACAAAACAATTCAAGCAGGAGAAACACAGGAATTTTTGTTTGACTGGAATGCAAGCGCAAAAGCAAGCTTGTATGACCTCAATGCAATTGTAATGCTTGACAATACAACGCAAAGCTCTTCAGGGCAGATTCAAATAATTGATTCTACTGCTCCGCAAATCAAGAGCATGGAGTTTTCAAGTTCAGTAAAACAGGACTCTTTCAATCCAATAACTGTTGTTGCAAAAGACTATTCTGAAATTGCTTCCGCAACTGTTTCCGTTATAGACCCTATTCATGTTTCACAGAAAATCCTGTTGAAAAAACAGGAAAAAGACTCTAACGGACAGTCTTTTTCAGGTGCAATTGCGCTTGTCCACAGGCCTGGAAAATATTTTTTGAAAGCAACTGTCTGCGACGAATTCAACAATTGTGCGGATTCCCCCCTGAAAAGCTTTACTGTTTTAAAGCAACCCGATAACTGCTTTGGAAAGACTGTTCTGGTTGTTCTTGACAATGACAATTTTTCTTTGGAAAGTTCAGGGCAGGAATGGACAAAAGATTTGAATGTTCCGGGTTATTGTTTTTCCAGATGGGAAACAAAAAAATTCGGTGCGACTTCTTTCTGGTTTTTGCACGGTTTCAGCGCAGTTATCTGGAGCACTGGAAACAACTTTGGATATGCAATCGATGCAAATGACGCCCAAGCCCTTCAAAGCCTTGCTTCTGCCAGCATTAAACTGCTTGTTGAAGGAAGCGATATTGCTTCAGAACATGCCTTTGATTCTTTTTCGCAGAATGTTTTGCACGCGGAATTTTTGAAAGAACAGGATTCAAATGTGCCAAACCAATTGGCTGTTTTCAGAAGAGACATTTTTAAAACCACTCCAAGCGCTCTCGGATTCGATTACAATTCTGCGCCTTATGCTGATTCTGTCAAACCTCTTGGAACTGCTTTTGCTGTCGCAGGCTGGGATTCGAACAATTCCGCAGTCATTGCCTGGGAGGATTCAAGCAAGCCAGTAAAAACAATTTTTGCCCCCTTCAGCTTCGACGCGCTTGAAAAAACAGAACAGCAAAAGGTTTTGGCTGACTCTCTTGAATGGCTGTTTGCAAAAACAATTGTTCCGCCATAACCCCTGCCTGAGCCATTGCCATAAGCCGCACGAGCAGCAATGCGGGTTTACAATATAATGAGCAATATTTTCATAGATTCGGAAGGCTGGTATTTTGCTAGTTTTATGCAATGGTTCGAGGGAAACATTTAAATTTAGTTGCTACATTAAAGTAAGTAAAACACTCACTTTGGTGTAGCATATGAAGGGGCTTTCTAATAATGAAATCGAGGTCGTTTCGTTTTTGGAGCTTAATGAAAAAAGCTTTTTTACACGGAACGATATTAAAAGATTTTTTAAAAACGAAGGCCTTTTGAAGTTTTATATAAGGCAGCTTAAGAAAAAAAAGCGCATAATTAAAATTAACAAAAACAAGTATTACCTTGTTCCGGTAAAGGCATATCAAAACAAGTGGTCGGAAAACCCGTTTATAGTAATTGACGAAATATTTAACGGAAAAAACTATTTTATTAGTGGTTTTGCAGCTGCGCATTACTGGGGGCTCATAGACCAAATTCCAAGAAAAATAGAAGTCTATTGCACCAACAAGCAGGGAAAAACAAGGCTCTTTGAAACAGAAATAGTATTCAAAAGAATCAGGCCAAAAAATCTTGTTGGCTTTGTTGAACAAAAAGCAAAAAACCACTCTTTCAAAATAGCGTCTAAAGAAAAGGCATTGCAATGGATAAAATCAAACCCGTAACAGAGAATCGCTTGCGTTTTTTGGCTGCTGACAAAAAATTTGATTTGAACTATTTAGAGAAAGACTATTACCTTACAGTTCTTCTTTATTTTCTCAGAGAAGTTCCGGGCCTTTGCTTTAAGGGAGGAACAGCACTAAACAAAATTTTTTTAAACCACAAAAGATTGAGTGAAGACTTGGATTTTACCTGCACTGGCCCGCTTGAAAAAACAAAAAAACTCATTTTGGAAATAGCGGAAAATCAAAAAGAATTCTTTACCGGAACACAATTTGACAAGCAAACACCAAGCTTTTTCAGGCTAAAAATATCTTACAAAACAATAACTGGTTTGCGGCCGGAAATTGTTGTTGATGTAAACAAGCACGCCACAGTTTACTTGAAACCCAAAAAATACCAAGTTAACCATTTTTACGAAGAAATTCCAATATTTGCTGTTACCACGCTTGACAAAAAAGAGCTGATTGCTGAAAAAGTCAGAACACTTTTTCAAAGAAAAAAAGCCAGAGACTACTTTGACCTGTATACAATAATACAACAAAAAATTCCCCTTGACTTAAAACTTGTAAGAAAAAAACTCAAAGACGTAAACAAAAAATTTGAAATAAAACAAATCTTCAAAAATGCCAACAAAGTTTACCGCGGCTGGGATAAAGAAATAAGCACTTTAACCAACAAACCAATAGAATATAAAAAAGCAATAAGTGCAATAGCAAAAAAATTCAAATACAAGCAATCAAAAAAATAAGTGGTTTTTAATGGAAACATTCAAAGGAAAAGTCAGAAGAATCTTCAATAACGGCAAAAGAGTTCACATTGCCAGAAGCCATTCTTTATGCGAGATTGGCAATGAAATTTTAGATTTGAAAATTGGCGACATTGTTCTCGGCCAATGGAACAAAACAGTAAAAAAAACCGGCAAAAACCAAACAAGCCTGCAAAAGTATTCACCAACCGAATAATTCAGCAAGTGCATATATGTTTAATCTTTGACAGTGCCTTAAAAAACAAGTCATTTTAATTTCCTCTTTGGTGAAAAAAATGCGCGCCTTTTTTTATTTAATGTTTCCCGCCCAAATGCGCTTTCAACAGGGAAAGAGCTTCTCCCAAAAAAACATCGCCAATAAATCAATTCCTTGACTCTTATTCTGAAATGAATATTGAAATCAATGGAAAAAAATTTTCCAATTTTTCCTTCGAAACTGATGCGACACATCTTTCTTTAGAAAGGTTTAAAACAAAACATTTATAATGGCGTTAATACCATAATATTATGGTATTTTTACCATAATTGGTGTTTGTGTGGATGAAACAACTTTTCGGATATTGGATCTTTTGGCAAGCAATTTGGCTAATTTAATGTCAATTCGTGAACTTACCAAACAAATCAAAGCGCGTTATCAAAAAGCCGATTATAAAAATATTTACATGAAAACTCAACAGTTATTTCAGCAAGGCTTTATTTTACTTGCCAAGAACGGGCAAGCTAATGCCGCACAGTTGAACTTTGAAAATCCCCTTCTTTTTGACCAATTGTCGGAAATGGAGAGAAAAAAGAAAATTGATTTTTTTCAAAAAAAACCGTTCTTTCAAGAATTTCTCCGGGAAATAAACCAATTTAGTGCCAACAGGCGCAGGAGTTTTTTAGAATGGATTTTAATTGCGAAACCAAAAAAAAACGCGGGGCTCAACAAAATATCCCTGTTGTTCTTTTTAAGCACCCCTCAAAGAGAAAATAACGATGCTTTGCAGTTTGAAGCAGAAACAAACGCTATTTACGCGCGCATGAAAATATTGGAAAACAGGCTAAACATGAAAATTGATTATCTTATCTTAGACGAATCTCGATTTGAAGAAATACTGTTTACCGATGAAAAAAATATTCTTGGAGAAATGTTTTATGATAAAATCATTCTTGACAATCCAATCAACTTTTGGAGGCAAATAGCCAACACGCTTGCAAAAAAACCTGTTAAAATCCAATTAGAAGAATTCGATCCGGGCAAAATAACAGAACAACAACTTGCCTACAATTTGTACAGATTTGGATACCAAGAAATAGGCCCAAAAATTGAATCCAAAAATCTTTTATCCATTGAACTGACAATTGCCGTTCTTCTTTTCAAAAAAAACGCAAGAAGAATAGAAGCAATTCCCATACTATTAGAAAAAGCCTTTCAAAAACCAGCCTCCAGGAAACCGAATTACGATATTTTGTTTTTTTTGGCAAAAAAATACGAAGAAGCCCCGCAGCTCATGGCGTTACTTGAAGCATATCAAACAATAAAGCCGCGGGCAGAAACACAAAAAATACTTGAAACAATGAAAAAGCTGGGCATAAAACCAAAAAAAACAAGCATAAAAACCATTAAAGAAAAAATGAGGCAATACCATGCAATTTGAAAACAAACAATTATTCGGATTTTTGGAAGAAATCGACAAAATATTAACCCAAAAAATTCGGTTAACAGCCGTTGGCGGAACAGCAATGACACTATTAAAACTCAAAAATTCCACTATAGACATTGATTTTGATGTTTCATCAGAACAAGCACCTGCATTTGAAAAAGCATTAAAAACCCTAAACCATGGTTTTCGAGTCGACATATTCAAAAACGGCCTGATTTTCTCCCAACAATTGCCAAACGATTACCAGCAAAAAAGCATTCCAATCAAACGCAATTTCAAAAAAATATCTCTTTTTACATTACGCCCAATAGATATTGTTGCAACAAAAATCGGCCGCTTAAACGAAAGAGACAAAGAAGACATTCGGGACTGCATCAAAAAATTCCATTTAACAAAAAAACAAATAAAAAAAAGAGCAAAACAAATCGGATACATAGGAAGAGAACAAAACTACCAAATCAACCTCGAATACGCCTTAAAAGAATTCTTCAAAAAAGCCAACGATTAACCTAATGAAAAGTTTTTAGGCACTGCAAAAAAGACAACTGCCCGAGATTTAAGCGAGTTGATTGAAAAAGGCTTTGTAAAAAGAGAAGGCGAACCAAAAAAAAGCCAGTTAAAAGCTTGCGCAGTAAATGTCCCGCAAGCACTCAAAATGTCCCGCAACTGTCCCGAAACAAAAAAAACACCATTACTAAATGTAACTAACACGCGGCATTTAGTGTGACTATTTGTAAACTTAACTTATTAGAAAATTGTTTCGGAGCCTGCCGCAAAACCCGCAAAAAAACCCTTTATTTGAAATGCGCCAGAACTTCTTTGTTTTTTTGCCATATTTCCATATAATGTTTGCCTAGTGTTGCTGCCAGAGCTGGATCTTCAGTCATTTTGAAGTTTATTTCGACTTTTATTTTTGGAAAGCTTGGCACAACATATTCTTTGAAAAGAGCTGTTAAACCGGGAATTTTTGCGTACAAATCGTCAATTGCTTTTTTTGTTGCATTCGAATAATTCACTTGTGCTATTAAAGAGCCCATAATAACAATGTCATCGTTGTAGTCCTGCAAACCGTCAATGATTTTTGATTTAAAATTAGCCAGTTTATATTGCTTGTCCACCCATCTTGCAAAAAGAGAATCTTTTCTAATAATTGAATAGGGATATGAAAGCGATTTTGAAATCTTCTTTAACAGGAGAAACTGATCAAAACTGAACTTCAACGGCCACCAGCCGTGCCTTAGAACGCCGATCCAATAGGGACCGGTTGCTTTTTGGCATCTCTCGCTGAGAAACATTTCCGCCATGCTTAATGCCAAATCGCTTATATCATTAAAAGTGAAATCAAAAGAGCCCTTAAAGCTCGAAAGATTTGCAAGAAACGCTTCTTTTGCACTGTATTTTCTGTCTATGGAAGCGATGAATTGCTTTGTGTTAAAAATCCAGGTTTTTGACAGCTTATATTTTCCAGTTTCTTTTTCTATGACGCCCTCGTTGGAAAGGCGAACCAGCAGTTTGTGGACCGCTTGGTAAGTCAAGTTCTGATCAGACTGCCTTTTCACTCTTTCGTGAATCTGCTTTATTGTCAAAGGCCATTCTTCGCCCAAAATCTGGATTACCAAATCTTTTGTAGAAACAGCAGGCTTTGTTCTTTCAGGCAGCATAAACAAACCAAAAACTTTCTACATAATAAGGAATAAAAAGGCTTCTTGAACTCCAAAATCCAGCGGCAATACAAGGATATTAAACCATTTTTGTGTACTCTTTTTTTATGGGTTTTTTGATTCCAAGCAAAAAAGGCTCTACCCGCGATTCGATTGTTTCTATTTTGAAGAGCGAGTGGCCTTTATCCTTGAAAGAAATCCACAATCGCATTGTTAAAGAGGCTGCTGCGCCTGTTTCTTATCAAGCGGTTCACAAAGCGGTTTCTTTGCTTGAAGCCGATGGAACACTCGAGAAAACCGTTGGCAAATATAGGATTTCTCAGGGTTACGTTGAAGGGCTGGAAAAAACCTGCAGGGAATTGAAAGAAGCGTATTCTGTAAAACAAAGCAGCGATGCTTTGGAGTTCAAGCAAATGCTCTTTGACAATATGATTGATTTGGGGCGTTTTATTGTTTTTGAGTTTTTAAATTACCCCAAGTCAAAGGAGCTTCCGAATGTCTGCCATTGGAGTTTAATGTATTCCTTGATTGGATTGTCCAAGCAGGATATCAAAGAATTGGAAAAAAATGCAAAAGAAAAGCAAATTTTTGTTTTATGCAGGAGCAACGGCCTTGTAGACAGATTGTTGGCGCACGCTTTTAAAAAACTCGGAGTAAAAGTGAAGCTTGGAATTCCAGTGGCATTTGCTTGCGATTTGTTCATAGTCGGAGACCATGTACTGGAGATTTATTATAATTCTGAACACAAAAAGATTTGGAAAAAGATTTGGGCACAGCCTGTAAAAATAAGCGATTTTGACTTGAACAAGACTCTGACCACAATGTTCTCAAAAAACCCGACCCGCGCAATAATATACAAAAACCCAGAAATTGCAAAACAAATAAGAGAAAAAACTCTGGCAGAATTCAAAAAATAAACAAAAAACATTGTTTTTTATATTTGCAAGGAATGGTTTCTCTGTCTTGAGCAAAAAGGCATCTTATTTTATTTGTTTTAGAAGACAGTATTTTTATGTGCGAATTCTGCGCTAAGCATAAGAGAAAGAAATGGTTTTTAGACGAAGACAACTATAAAGAAGAATTATTAAAAAACAAGGGAAGAAAAAGTATTCTGAAAAAGATTGCTGGACCCACTTTAGACCATTACATGCGCGACAGTCTTGACTTGTTTGAATTGGCAAGAAACCCCCTGCTGAAACCAGTAGTGCGCGGAATGATGAATAAATTTGCTGCTTCAAATCATTCTGGGCAAGCGGTTACTCTTGAGGATGCCATTGCAATAGTGA
Organism: archaeon; assembly: GCA_035290965.1. Taxonomy (GTDB): domain Archaea; phylum Iainarchaeota; class Iainarchaeia; order Iainarchaeales; genus JAGVNX01. The sequence continues at coordinate 54,117 of DATDTD010000067.1, forward strand.
AATTAGCTGACAACCATGTATTGTTCCAATGTAATTGCCGCAAATTGTGTGGCTTGAAAGAAAAGATGTGTTGCCTGAACTTTGGGCCAATGAGAGATTTAGTTAAACAAACTAATCCGACTGAAAAAATGGAAGAGATCAATACAAGTGAAGCCGTCGATTTGTTAAAAGACTGGAACAAAGAGGGCTTGGTGCACGAAGTGCTTTATGCTGCCGCCCCCTTTCCCATTGCAATGTGCAATTGCGATAGAAAATACTGCATGCCAATGAAATCACGACTCTCAACAGGCATTGAGTCTAGTTTTTTGAAAGGACATGAAATAGCGTATGTAGACCCTCTAAAGTGCAAATGTGAAAAATTTTATTGTATGACAAGATGCCAGTTTGGCGCAATTTATGCAGATCGCTTTGATATTAAAGCAGTTATTGACGTTACAAAATGTTTTGGGTGCGGTTTATGCAAGGAAGTTTGCCCCTGCAACGCCATAAAAATGGAAGACCGGGAAACCGTAATGGGAAGTAGGCACAAATGGTAGTAAAAATAAACTTGAAAAAATGCTTGGGCGCAAAAAAATGCGGCAAATGCCTAAAAATATGCCCAGTCGGTGTTTTCATGAATGTGCCGATCGGAGCATACACCGGAGATGTCTGGAAAACAAAATACAAAATAGTTCCATACTTTAAAGAGCTTTGCAACAATTGCAAGGCATGCCAAAAAGTATGCCCTACAAATTGTATTTCATTAAAATTACCTTAGTCCTTTTCTAAAATACTCAGTAAAGCAATGCTGTAATTGTAAAAAACACTTTCTTCTTCTGGCTTTTTGGAATTTTCTCCCGAACCAAAAAGCACCAAGTATGGAGAACTGTCGCAAGCTTTGTCCAAACTTTCTTTAAGCAGATTTATTTTGCTACCCATCATGCCGATTATGTTCATACCCATTACTGAAAAAGTAAAGAGTTGTTTCTTATTCTTTATTTTTTCAAGAATATTATTGAAACAAGCCATAGTTTCCGTATTAGAGGTTAAAAATAGTTCAATGTCATCAGAACGTATTTCTCTGTTACTCACAATAGACTCCCCTAAGAAAAATCCAGCAGGAAAAGGGTATATTTTGCCGCCCTCTCTAAAGCCGAGCGGAAAATAAAATGTTTTCTTTGTCACTTGTTCGATGTGAGCCTGAATGTATTCTTTAGGCCAACTCATTTCATAAACGTAACTACTCGCAGCAGGGCGGTTATTGACTAGATCAATATAATGGTTTTTCCAACCACGCTTGATAAAAAATTTTTTGTCTGTTGTTATCAAAGGAAGTTTATGTTCAAGTACAACTGGAAAATCTAAAAAAATAGACATTGCAACGATTGCATTGTCTAAAACCGCATTATCAATAAACTGGTGATGCTTTAAACTTTTGATGTCATCAAAGGTAGAACAGCCAAACAAATAATAATCATTTAAATCTTTAGATATGTTGCTTACCACTTTTTCTTCAAAGCCAGGACCATACCCGAAGTACATTGCCATATTCGTTAGAATATCTCTCAAAGACCATGAAAGTTTTAAAGGCAGTGAAGCATACATGGATCGAATGAGCTTTGTTACAAGCTTTGTAGACAAAAACCAAGGCTCCTTTGGCCCAGAAATAAAATTAAACAATATTTTATTCCTAAAATTTTTTTCAGGAACCTGCGAAATTATTTTTTTTGCTAAAGCACTAGCTATTTTCTCAGGATTACTTCGGATACTATTAGCAAAAAAGGCATTGACTTGAATATCATCGCCTGCGGCGCACACCACCACAACACCTCTGCTAAAACAACCGTTCTTACAAATAAACCCTGAAATATTACCCCCAACAAGAGGAGTGGTATTTTCTAATAATTTCTTACTGCTATCTAACAGTTCTTTGAAACCAAATCGCTGTTTTTGATAATGAATTGTACAAAAAAACAATGCTAATTTTGGTTTCTCTGTTAAGCAGGATAATGCCATTTTAGTAGCCTCTTCGCCAGCGATGACTGCATCAAAACTTTGCGAATACCCTACACTAAAAGTAGTTTTCCCCATACAAATATCATCCGTTAAATAATCGACCTAGTTCTTTTTTGCTCAATTCGTTTCTAAGAAGCTTCAAGATTTTCATTTTTTGCTTATTTTTTTTTAAATAATTAATGCCTGCAATTACCTTTTCCCAAAAAACATTTGCAGGCAAATCATCCAACTCAGTAATTGACTGAAATGAGTCCCCAACATATTTTTCGCATTCTTTTTGATAAGCTTCAAAAAAATTAGAAGAGTTTACATTATTTTTCAGTATTTTAGAAGCCGTTTCCCCTGCTACTTCCCCAAAATGCAAACCATATCTTATGCCTTCTCCAAATAAGGGATTTGCTTGCGAAGCCGCATCACCAACAACCATAAGATTAGAGTTGCATAATCTTTTCAACATTCCCCCCACAGGGTAAACCCCTCCGTGCGTTTCGATCTTCTCAGCTTTTCTAATAAGGGGGCTTATTTCCGAACGTGCCAAAAAATTTTCTAAATATCTGACAATTCTTTTAGATGGGCTAACTTTGCCAGATAAAAAAGAAGTTGCAACACCAATTCTTGCACAATTATTTCGTAATGGGAACACCCACCCATAACCAACAGGGACTACTTCATGTTCGCCAACAAAAATACAAAACTGTTTTTTATTTTTTATACAAACGTTTTTGAATTCATATTCAATCCCTATCCCAAGCTCTCTTACTTTAGGAATCATCCCCAAACTTCTAGCCAGTACCGCCTTTTCTCCACTTGCGTCAATAAAAAGGCTTGCAGAAATTTTCCGTCCATCACTTAAGACTACTTTACTAATTCCCCCATTATGGAAGATCGGTTTTAGAACAGATCTGCCAAAAATTGCTCGTATTTTTTTATTTTTATTAAACAGGCCCTTCAAAAAAATGCTAAAATTTAAAGTACAGGCAACATCCTTAGAAAATGAAACAGTAACTTCCTTGCTTGAATTTAAAGA
>DATDTD010000068.1:0-4014 GCA_035290965.1 archaeon
TGGCTTTTCACAAACCTTAACATTGTGAGAATATCCCCGACAATTCCCGCTGTTGTAAGCGCAACATTGTCTGTTATTTTGTAAACCTTCGGGCTTTCTTCATCGTAAGCAAGATGCCCCATGCTTGCGCGCATGTCTGCCGCAAAAACAATTGCGTCCTTGGCAACTATGCCTACAGTAGTAGTTCCCGTTTTTAGTTTGTTATAAGTGTCCTGCATTAATTCACCAACAAAAAAAACAAATAGCTTTATGAGCCTTAAACATATTCCCGAAGCAAATGTTTTTAAAGGTAATTTTCACGCGCTTTCACGCGAGAATTTTTTATTCCTGCTTTTTTGCCTTCTTTTTCGCGCTTTGCTTTTCCTTTTCACCCGAGTTTTCTTTCGGCTTTTCGGCCTTGAATTCTTCAGTGAACTTTACGCTTGTTATCCCTTTCACATTTTTTGTTATTATTTCGGAAAAAGCCTTTTTTACTGGCGCGACTGCCTGCGCATATTTCGGGTCAAGGCTGATTTCAACCCTGTCTTCCTTTATCGAAAGCTTTTTTTCGCTTTCAGGAATAACTCCGAAAAATTTTTCAAACAAGCCCTGTATTTTTTCTTCAGTTCCCTTGAGCTCTTTTTCTATTTTCAGTTCGAATTCAACTTCTTTTCCCGCAAGCGGATGGTTGAAGTCAACCCTTACTCTTCCGCCTGAAACAGACTGGACTTTTCCCACCCTGTCGTTCATTTCAATCATTAAGCCCGGGGAAGGATTTATTTTCCTTTCCTGAAAATCGTGCAGCGGCACTATGCCTATGAGCTTCTGGTTTCTTTCGCCGAAAGCCTCCTGGGGCTTTAAAACAATTTTTTTTTCCTCTCCAATATTCATTTTTCCGAGTGCCTCTTCAATGGGCTTAAGCATTTCTCCGGAACCAATTACAATCAATTCGGGCTTGTATTTTTTGTTCTGGTCGAACGCCCCTGCCTCTATTGCCTTTTTTTCCTCTGTTGTCTCGAAAATCGCGTTGCTTGCAACAACTCTCCCTGTAAAATTAACCAAAACCATTTTTCCGGCTTCCATAGAATCACTCTCATTGTTAATCTTGCGCGGTTAATCGCCATATGTTTTTCTGTTTTAAGGAGAACAAAAAAACAAGGGGGATAATTAGTTTTTAACCTTTGCTTTTCTAAATACTTAAAATAGAGTGTTTTTAAAAAGCTTATAGAACAGGCTTTTTGGAATCTTGACAGTGCTTTTTATGGATTCTGGAAAAATTTTTGCAATAGTAATAGCAATAATAATGCTCGGTTCCACAGTGGGATTTGCATTCTGGAGCGTTTCAAACGCGCAGGAGAACAATCCGACTCCGACAGACAACACTCCGCAGCAGCCCGCCACAGAAGTGAGCTACACGGCTGAAAACATTGACGCGAATGTAATTGAAATTCTTCCTTCAATAAGGATTGTCGGGCTTTCAAAAGAGCTTAACATAAACAAAATCGATTCGGCAATTTATTCCCTTGAAGGAGTAAAAAGCGTAAGCTCTGTTTTTTCCAATGCAAGCGGAACATTCTATTATGTTGCGACAATAGCATTTTCCGCAGGAAGCCAAGCAAGCGCGAATTCAGTTGTTTCCGAAATACAGGACAAAAACATTCTTTCAGGCGTTGACGGATATTCCTTTGCAATCATAGAGCTCGAGAAAAAAATCCTTTTCCAGAGCGAGAATCAGGATTTGAACCTGCCCAAAGAATACGAGTTTTCCGACAGCGCAAGCAATGCGCTTATAGGATTTTCAAGCATCAAGGGAGACGCATTGAAGGTTACTGTTTCCGCAACATTCTCCGGCAATACTCTCACACAGCTTTCCGCAATTGAAACACAGAATCTTGCAGCAGAGCCTTTTTTCGGTGAAGCAAGCCTTTCAGCCCCGATCTCTTCTCTCGGGGGAGAAATGCTTTTTTCGGGAAATGTTTTCTTTTCAGGCATTCCAAATGAAGCCTCTCTGAAGGAAAAAATTTCCGCACTGCAGGACGTCAACGGCTCAGAGCTCTCAGTTCCGAGCATTGCGCCAAAGCTTTTTATTTCCGCGCCCTTGGCAATTTCCGAAACCCAGCTGCACGATTTGAATGTAACAATCCAGTCCTTGCAGCCGCAGAGCGCAGACTTTTCAAACACAAGTTCCTTTTCGGCTTCAATCGCATTTGACACTGACAAAAACCTTTCGGATGCAAAAAAACAGATTCAAGCAGCATTGGCATCAATCCAGATAACTGCTGGGGATGTTTCCGAAAGCTTCGGGCAGGTTTCAGGAACAGTTTATCTTTCAAAAGCAGGCGCAAACCCTTCAGCAGCGCTTGAGAAGCTTCTTGCTGCAAACTCCCTGCAGGAAATACAGATTTTCCAGACAGGCGTTTTGTACATTGAACAGGTTTTCGATGCAAACACAAATGCAAGTTATGCAATCGATTCAAACAGCGTTGACGCGCTTGTAAAGCCAGGGCATTCTGTGGGAGACAACGTAAGCGCAAAAATCAATTATTATCTCCTGAGAAAAAAGATTGCCTATATTGCGGCGCAGGAAGAATAATCCAGAAAAAGGCTTATTTTTTCAATTGTGTTATTGCTTCCGCAATGTCGCCGTTGGATTTTTTTAATGCTTCTTCCGCCTGTTTTTTTGTTGCGCCAGATTGTTCCATTACAAGCTTTACATCCTCTTCGCTTGCGCCTGTTTCTTCCCTTGCCTCGCCCATTATTGTATAGGTTTTCTGCCCCTGCATTTCAACTACGTTGATCTGCGGGTTTTCAATTACAATCCTTTTACCTTTGGCTTCTATAATCACTTTTTCCGCAGGCAGTTCCTCTGATTTTATCCCTAACTGCTTCATCATCTGCTGCATCTGCTTGGGATTCATTTTTCCCATTCCCGGAAACATTCATTCACTTCCAAAAAAAAGATTCTTGTTATTTATTTCTGAACTGGAATTGTTTTTAATGCAATGTTTTTCCGCGCTTCTTCAGGCTTTTTCCTGCTTCCTGCTTATTGCAAAAAGCGAAAGCACTCCGAACAAAACAATCATTATCCCGAATGAATTTGTTTCCGGCACATTCTGAAATTTTTTCAATGAATTCGCTATTGCTATTTTCTGGCTTTGCCTTGCAACAACGGTTTCATCCGCTCCCACTATGGAATAAAGCACAATGTTTGCAGTGTAAATCCCTTCGGGAATTCCTGATGTTGAGTTTTTGAAAAAGAACATTTTGGATTCCCCTGAAAGAATTTCAGTGTTTTCTTCAGTGTTTTCCAGCACTATTTTTCCGGCAGAGTCAGTGATGTCAAAGCGCACTTTTATATTTTCAGTTTTTGAGCCAGAGTTTGTGATTGTAGCGCTTGCATCAATGGTTCCTTCGTTATACGCGGGGTTTGGAATATCTGTGCTGCTTATTGAAAGCCCGCTGCAATTATTCGTTATTTTCAAAAAAAATGTTTCTTCGAGCGTTGCTCCTGTTGTTTCGTTGTAAAGAGATGCATTGATGCTGTAATCGCCGTCAAGCTCTCTCAGGATTGTTGCATTGTACCCGAATAATATCCAGTTTTCCGCCCCGTTTGCAATTTCCTGTGTTTTGGTCTGTTCGGAAATTCCAGGAAATGCTTCAGGAACAAGGCTAATTTTTCCTTCAAAGGAGGCTTCAGGGTTTGCCACATTTACGGCAATCACTAGTTCCTGTGTGCCTGTTTTGCAGAAGAGCACGTTTGAAGCATCAATATAAGGGGGTCCCGTGTACTCTCCGAGTATTGAGCCTTCCTGAAGCCGAAGCTCTGGGCCGCAGCCGGCTGTTCCGTTGCATGCTGTTTGTGCGTGTACAATTCCCGCGAGCGCGATTACTGCGAGAAACAAAAAAATTTTTTTCATTCTTTTTCATTCCTGCTTTTTTGCCTTGGGCTATTACTATTAGTTTTATCCTATTTAAATTTTTTCGGTTTTTTGTTTTTCGGGTTTTTTTTCTTTGCAATAGCCGGAAATTCGGCAA
>DATDTD010000069.1:0-11267 GCA_035290965.1 archaeon
CACATGGGTATCAATTGCGCTTGGCTGCTGTGTTGCAAAAACAAGAGAACAGCCAGGCTGCCTTCCCTGTTTTACATATTCAATCAGTGCAGAGCTTGCGGGTGTTTTTGCGTTTCCGCTTGGAATCAGTGTGTGTGCTTCATCAATGAACAGCCAAGTGGGCGGAATCCCAAATTCAAGCAATTGGTCAATGTTTTCTTCTTTAAAGCGTGAAGCAGCCTCTTTTCTAGTGCTCATTTTTCTTGCTGCAAGGATTCTTCTTGCCAACAATCCTATTATCAGCGCTGAAACATTGTCATCCAGAAAAGAAGTGTCTATTACAGTCAACTGGTTTTCCTTGCTTAGTTCTGCAAGAGGGGTTCCTTTTTTTTCAAATACTCCCCATGCCTTTGCAGCGTCAAACCTTGAGCTTAAAGCCCTGATTGAATCAGCCTTGTATCCGAGCTCGGGAGAATTTATTTCACTGTCAAAGTGAAAGCAGTTGATTAGCTCGTTCAAATCAAAATTTTCGTTTGCCTTGAAATATTTTCCTTCCTTGTTTTTGTATCCGTGCTTTACCTTGTACATTGCCTTTTCAAGCAATAATCCGCTTGGAGAAAATCTTTCTATTCCAAATGTCAGGCACCAGTCATCAACTGTTAACAATGCGGGCGGCATGCTGAATGTCGCGTCAAAAGTGCTTTTCGGAACACTGTCCTTTAATCCCTGTGGAATGAATACTTTCAGGTTTTCAAGCCCCTGCGGCAACAATCCTGTTTTTGCAAGCGATTCTAATTCTTTTTCTTCCTTGTTCGGATGCTTCATTCCCCAGAACACTCCGACAGGGTCGACAACAATTATTCCCACATTGGGATTTTTCAAAGAGAGTTCTTCAGCAAGCACTCCAAGCAAATAACTGTTATGGACAATTATGTCGTTTGCAACAAAGTTGCTGTGCACTGGAACACTTATGTCAAATACTTCAAAATTTCCAAGCATTTCTGTTTTTTCAGTTATTTCATCCCAAAAAATATCCGCCTGCGCCAGTGTCTGTATTCCCGCATTCTGTTCTATCTGCGCTAATTTCAACAATTTTTCTCTTGAAGGAGAGTAAACAACTGAATGGCTTAAAGATTTTGGGCTTGAATAACCGATTTTTCTTCCTGCTTCTGCCCAGTTTTCAACCTTGAAATCTTTCCAGATTTCTTTCGGGACAGTGTCGGTGTTCGGATTCCTGTTTAATCCAATCATTTCCTGCAAAGCAATTTCCTGTTTTTTTTGTTTTACTCCCAAAAAGCCTATTTCTGCAATAAACCTGCAGACGTTTTCCCCGTAAACAACAAGTTCGAAGGCAACAAACTTTTTTTCGTTTTGCTTTATTTCTTTTTTTCTTATTGTCGACAAAATTCCAAACCTTAACAGCAGGTTTTGCACTTGGCGGATTAGTTTTTCCGAGCTTGAACAATACTCAACGCACCAGTTTTTTTTCCTGGAACTAACCCTGTAAATGCTTCCGTCACAGCTGAAAAGCCTGTTCAAAAACAGTGCAAGCTGTTCTTTTTTCAATTGCAGGAATGCATTTGGAATAAATTTTTGCGGAGATTTTTTGCCATAAATTCCAAGCGAATAAAGCCATTCTGTCAAAGCGCTTTTTTTTGAAACAACAAATCCTTCGGAAGAAAACTGTCCTGCCTTGTTCCTAACAATGTGCGAAGTGTCGATTTTTTTCTTTTTTTGCGAAACCCTAAAACAGCCGCCTTTTCCGTGTTCCCTTATTTTCAGGTTTTCATCAAACAAATCAACTGCTTCAAAAAAATCCTTTTGTATTTCCAAATCGTTGTTTGAAAACAATACAAAATTGTTTCCCAAGTGCCCTTCTGCCAATAAATAGGCTAATAATTTTGTTTCGCATTCTCTTGCAACAAAGTTTCCAAAAGCGGGCAGTTTTCTCGGAGTTGCAATCCTGCTTCCCTTTTCAAGAGTTTCCGCTGGCCTCCAGCCTTCCACTGTCAGCAACGGATGTTCGGGAGTTAGTTTTATTTCTTTTCCGCTTCGTAGTTTTATTTTCAAAATTTTTTCTACGTTGCGCTTGTAAAATCCTTCCCTGTGCAGTGCCTCTATTTTCAAATTGTGCTGCAATCCAAGTATTTTTCCTTCTGTTTTGTCAAGCTCGCTTATAGGGGCAACATTTCCGTTTTCAAGCGTTATAAGCGTGTCTCCTGTGAGGCATTTTCCGCTTCCTCTTGCCCCGCATACAAATACCACGTGCGGGTTTAATCCATCAAGCAATACCTTTTTTCCTTCCATTGCCTGTTCTGCAACGTTTCCCACAAACAGGCCTGCTTCCGAACCATATTTTTGGTATACGCTTGCTTTTCTTCCAATGAAAACATTTCCTTCTTCATCCTGCAGAAAATTCAGTCCGAGTTTTATTTTTGGAACTGTTCCTTCTGAGTCCTGTGCTTCAGGCTTTTCAAGCGCGGGTTCCGCAGGCTCTTTGAGCTCTGCTTCTTTTATTCCTTCTTCTTTATCGAAAATAGTTGTTTCTTCCATTGCAGCTGATTTCTGTGCCTTTGCAAGCACTACTTTTTTGATTTTCTGCTTTAATTCATTGTCAAATATTTTTTTTCCAGGAACAGGCTTTTTTGCCTTTTTTTTGGATGCACGCTCGGGGTTTTCCTCTTGCTCTTTTTCTTCTTCTATTTCTTCCTCTTCCTCTGTGATTTTGGCTTCCTCTTCTTTTTCCCCTGTTTCGCGCGCTTTCTGTTTTTTCAGCAGTGCCTTTTCGGATTTTTCCTTTTCTTTTGCATCTTTTTCCGCCTTGAGCCTTAAGGTTTTTTCCTTTGCTATGGCTGCCTCTTTGTCTGTGCCGAATACTTCTTCGAAAACATCGTTGTTTTCTTCTTCGCTCAGGTTTTGTTCCGCCAAAATAACACCAGTATATTAGATAGCGCAATCTGAATATATTAAATTATTGCCCTTATGGAAAAGTTGCCTTTGGGGCTGCAGGGATTTGAACCCCGATCAACTGGTCTGGAGCCAGCCGCACTAACCAGGTTATGCTACAGCCCCTTTTTAGCGCTCGTATAACTAAACAGAAATAGTAAATTTATTTAAAGCCAGAGCAAATACATCAGTGCCAGCATAAACTACTTGTGCCTTGAAGAGTTTTTAAAATTATTTAAAAGCCAGGATAGGCTTTTATTTTCCAATTGCCTCTTTTCTTCCATGTCTTTGGACAATATCATCAGAATACTTGGAGTTATTGCAGGCCTGTTTTTTCTGCTCCAGGGCTTTTTCCATTTAAACATTGTTCCCGTAGGCGATTTTGCAGGGTTTGTTCTGGGAGGGCTTGCTTTTTCACTGCAGTCTGTCGGGCTGCTGCTTTTTTTCGTTGTTGCCATTGCAATAATTCTGGATGTTTTTGTCAAGCCGCTTCGCGAAAAAGCACATTCTTTTTTCATGGTTTTTGGCGTTTCGCGCTTTCTTTCGTTTGTCCAGCTGGCTGTTACTATTCCGATTGCCTTTATTCTCGCCTTTCTCTTTGCAATTGCTTTTTCAAGAACAGAATTTTCAAATTTTTTGTGCGGCTGGTACATCATTCTTAACGCAATCGGAATACTCGGCGTTTGGAAAAAATCACCCAAGCAAACAGAAAAAAAGCAGGAATGATTTCCGCTTTTGCAACTTATTCTTTTTGCAAAACCGAGTTTGCAAGCAGTTTTCTCCACTGTTCCTCAACAGTTCGGGTATTCACATACGGCTTGTGGTGCCTGAATCCCCCGCCAAATCCAGCGGGAATGTGCAGCAATTCGTGAATCAGTGTTTTTGTCTGCTCTTCAGCGCTCTGCGAATCGAATTTTTCACTCAACAGCTCAATTACATAAAACGGTCTTGTTTTCATTCCCAATTGAACAGCCTTTCCAAGCCCGTGGATGCGCGCAATTGTCCTTCTTGTTTTTGTCCCATAGCTCTTGATGCAGGAAACTCTTTCAGCATCAATATGCGCAAGCTCAAGCGTAACAATCAGCTCTTTTGCCTTCAAAGTCCATTCTTCCGAAAAAGCATATTTCATTCAAAAACCTCAAATCATTTCAGCTATTTTTTTTCCGAATTCGCGCGCTGATTTTGGGCCGTCTGCTGTTATTATTTTTCCGTCTTTTTCTACTGGCTTTCCGGTATAGTTTGCGCCTTTTGCTTTTAGGTTGTTTGCTTCTGAAGGGAAGCAGGTGGCTTTTTTTCCCCTCAAAAGCCCTGCGTTTGCAAGTATTGAGGGCGCAATGCAGATTGCGCAAACAAGCTTTCCTTCCTTGAAAAATTCTTTTGCGATTTTCTGCGCTGTTGAATCATTGAAATATTCTGCCGCTCCGCCTCCTCCTACAAAAATCACTCCTTGATAATCGCCTGTTTTTATTTCTTCAAGTGAAATTTCCGCGTTTGCCTTTCCGCCGAGTTTTCCAGTGCATTCGCCTTTTTTCCTGCTTGCCACAACTGTTTCATTGCATGCTTTTTCCAGTTCTTCTTTTGTGTGAAAAAGTTCTTCATCGCGGAAATTTTGCTGTGCTATTACCAAAACAATTTTTGCCATACTTCTCTTGTGTGCAGAAAGTTTTTTATTCTGGAATTGCGGTTATTCTTCTGTGAAAGCGGATTCTTCCCTCTCGTGGGCAAAGGTTGTTTCTTCTGTTGATTTTCTCAAATCATGCAAAAAAGTTTTGTTTGTGACTACTTCGAGCAGGGAGCCTGGCAATGATGAAATTCCGAAAACCTCGCAACTTGCCCTGAAGATTGCATCTCTTGCCGGAAAAGAAAAGGTTTCCATTATTGATGTTTCAAAGCTGAAGATTTATCCCTGTGAGGGGAATGTTTCCTCTGCAAATGGAAATTCCTGCGGCAATAAGAGCGCAAGGCTTTCAGATTCAAAAAAAAATCCTTCGGGCAACCACCGCTGCTGGACAAGCATTCATAATCCCGATGACGAGCTCTGGAAAATAAGCAAAGAGCTTTTTTCCTGCGATTGCATTGTTTTTTTCGGTTCTGTGCGCTGGGGCCAGACGAACTCATTGTACCAGCGCCTGATTGAGCGCTTAACCTGGCTTGAGAACAGGCATTCCTGCCTTGGAGAGGAAAACATTCTCAAAAACATTTCTGCGGGAATTATTCTTTTCGGGCAGAACTGGAGGGGTGCGGAAGTTCTTGAAACCCAGAAAAGAGTCCTGGATTTTTTCGGTTTTAAAGTTGTCAATGGGATTTGCTGGAACTGGCAGTTCACCATGAATGAAAATGACGAGTCAAAAGCCTCTTATCTTGCGGCCGCAAAAGAATTCAAGGATTTTTTGAAAGAGCACTCTTGACAAAAGCCTTTTATTTTGGAATTCTCCTATTAATTTTGGTTGCAATGTTAAGGGAATTTGGAATTTTGCTAATGCTTGTCGGAACAGCGCTTTTTGCCTATAGAATGCTTTTTGATTTTTTTTATGCCGAACTTTTTTACTCCCTTCCGTCCCTGCTCCTTGCAATAGTGGTTTTTGTTGTCGGGCTTGTCCTGTTTCTTGAAGCTGAAGAAAACAAAACAGAAGAAAAAAAATAAAGGCAAAGCTTTTTATTTTCTAATTCCTATATTCTCTACATGAAAACAAAGATTTTTTTGGCTGCATTAATCGGTCTGGCTGTTTTGTTTGCCGGCTGCACTCAATATTCTCCAAGCCCGGGAACTACGGGCAACGGGACTTTTGTCACTATTTCAAATTTTTCTTTTTCTCCAAGCACTATTACTACCAGCGTTGGTGGTACTGTTGCATGGGTCAATAATGATTCTTTCCAGCACACTATTATTTCTGATTCGGGAACAGAACTGAATTCTAACCTGCTTCCTGTAGGCCAGACTTTTTCGCATACCTTCAATTCTGCGGGAACATACGCTTATCACTGCGGCATTCATCCTTCAATGAAGGGAACAATAATCGTGCAGTGACTTCCCAGAATTAGTTTTTTGCTGTTTTCAGCATTCGCATTCTTTTTTGAATCTTTCAAGGAATTTCGGCATTTCCAAATGCAGCCAGACATTCAATTTGATGAAGCATTCTGCTTCGTCCTCAACGTATTTCACTATGTTTTCATATTCTTTGTTTTCGTACCATTTTGGAATTACGCTTCCGTCTGTTTTTTTTCCGGTTATTTTATCCAAGCCAGAGCCTTTGAATTCTCCCTTGTTCATCAATATTCCAAACGGCCTTAAATCTATGAAGGGCTTGTTCAGGATGTCTATTGGCGTGAAACTGTGCAGTGCCGTTCTTTCCCTTAAAAAGTTGTGTTCGAAATTGAGGTTATAACCCACAGGAATGAATGTGAATGCGTATGAATCAGTTATTTTTGTTTCTGTTATGAATTTTTCTATTATTTCCCTTTCCGATGATTCCCATTCCTTCAAAATTACGAGTTTTCCGATTGCTTTTCCCGTTGTCCTGTCCAGTTCCTGGTATTGAATAGTTATTACCTTGTGCTTTTTTGCATCAAGCCCAGTTGTTTCAATGTCAAAATAAAAATTCCCCATATAAACAATCCTTCCTGCAAAAATAGTAAAAAGGAATCAGGTTTCAGGAATTTTCAGTTGCCGACAATTTGTCGATAACTCAATTTCAAGTCGGTTACAAATTGTAACCTACTTCAAGGGATTTTCAGTTGTACACAAAATGTGGACAACTCAATCGTTAACAAAATGTTTACAACTGAAACCAAAGGGTAGGTACAACTTGTACACTCCCTTCAAAGCAGATTTCCGTTATTCTTCAATAGCGGAAACCTTGTTTCGATAGGCATTTAAAAAGTTCAATGCCAGTCTTTTTACAATTGTTTTTCTGGTTGGCGCGTATGAATTGTATTGGAATTGATTCTGTTTTGTTGACTCAGAAGAAAGAGCGGCGTTTAAGAAAGTCGATTGTAAGCAAGGGCTTGTTGGGGCTTGGGGTGGAAGTCAATGACTTGCCTGGCTTTAAGGTCGAATACAAAAATGCAATGAGAAAGATTTTTGAAAAAAATAACCGAGAGTATAAGCGTCCCGTGTATTGTGCTCATGATTTGACAAGTGTTTTTGGTTTTGAAACAATTGATTCGGAGTATGCACTTTTACACGAGTTCAAAGAGCTCATTTTGCCGAAGATAGAAAAGATACATTTTTTTTATACTTATATTTTTGGATTAAAGGACAATCTGGTTTCAATTTATGGAAAAAGCCCTGCGTATGCTAAAATTCCGTTGCTCTCCCTTGAAAAAGAAGTTCAGGATTTTTATGACTTGATTTCAAACAGTTATCCGATGCTTTGCGCTTGGGAACTCAAAAATTATGATATTTCAGCCAAATTGTTTTTGGATAATTTTCAGGGGCGTGTCTCTCCCGCATGGTCTCAATTAACAGGTGCCGCAGATATTTCGGTTTATTACAAAGGCGACCAGTGCCATGAATTGATATCTGCCGCAGACCTGTTGCTTAAACTTGCTAAAATTAAAATGCTTCCGAATATTTCCTGTTTCTTGGAAAGCGAAATTCAAAAAACCGGCGCATTGTTTGGAGATAAGTTCAGGCCTTATTTTATTGGAAAAAGATGCCTGAACCAGATCACGCCGGATTCTCCTGCGCAGATAAGGCATGAGCATTTGGCAAAACACCCGATTTATTATATTATCAAAGAAAATCCAAAGGAAGAAAATGAAGAAACAACGATTATTGAAAACAGCCCTGTTTTTGACAAAATGATAAAAGAGATTGCTTCTTTGGACGGCTGTTTCAAATATTTTCATCCTGATGATTCCCGCCTGATAAAGCAAGGTGACAAAATAGTTGCGTTTGGGGATAGGGGTGAAAAAAAATTCAAAGAATTAGAAAAACTTGAGTATCCAATAAAAAAGTTCTCTTAAAATATATAGTATTTTGCTTCAGCTCCCGACGTGGGTTGCTGAAGTAAATAACTATTATTGCCTTGTTCTTTAAAAAACTATCTTTATGTATAAGTTGAATGCTTATTGTGGCTCTTCAAACTTTGGCAATTGTCGTATTCTCAAATCTGTTTTTATAGTGCCTGTTATTTGTTGCTTTTTATGCCGGACGCTATTGTAAGAAAGTTTTATCTGGATACTGCCATTTGGCGGGATTTTTTTGAGGACAGGTCTGACGGCATGCGTCCTTTAGGGGAGTTTGCTTTTAGTTTTTTGAAGAATTGCGGGAAAAATGGCTGCACTGTTTTTTATTCGGATTTGGTTGTACAGGAATTAAAGGAGGATTATTCCGATGAACAAATAAGAGAACTTTTTTCTCCATTTAGGGTTTTTCTTGTGGAAGTGGTTATTTCGAATGAACAGATTTTGGAAGCGCGAAAAATCTCTTCTTCTGTAAAAGGAACTCACGTTAAAGATGTGATTCACGCAGTATTGGCTCGTGATAACTGTGCAGTAATGATAACAAGGGACAGGCATTTTGATGTTTTAACGGGTTTGGTTGAGGTTTCAAAACCCGAGGATATTCATTTTTGAGCAAATTTTTTTTCCAGCTTTGCTATATACTCTTCTGCGGCTTTTTCAGTGATTTTTCTGAATTCTTCGTCTGTTTTTGCCTTTCCTTTTCCCTTTAATATTCCTCTTGCCGCATAAAGCGCTTCCCAGGCTTTTTTCTTTGCCCTTTCCTCTTCCAACATCTGAAGTTTTGTCCTTATTGCGTCCCGTAAAAAATCTGATTTTGTGCTGTAATGAAACTCTTTAATTCCGCGTTCAACCTGTTTCAAAACAGGCTTTTCCAGTTTAAAGCTTACATACTCCATAACACATTGTAACACGAAATGTTATTAAAAAACCTGCGGCTTTGGCGGTTTCCCCTATTCTTCTATTCTTCCAGTTCCCAGTATATTCTTCTGTTGTTTTTTCCCTGGTTCATTAGCTTTGTTATTTTTACTCTGCCGATTTCTCCTGTTTTCTTTACGTGTGTTCCGCCGTCTGCGCTTGTGTCTATTTCCCCTATTTTTATGAGCCTGAATTCGTTGAGTGCTTTTGGCAGTTTGTCTTTCAGCCTGAATAATTCCGGGTTTTTGAATGCTTCTTCCCTTGAAACAAAGCTTATTGTAATGTCCAAGTTCTGCGCTATTATCCTGTTTGCCTCTTCTTCAATCCCATTCAGAATTTCGCGGTCGAATTTTTCCAGGTCAAAATCCATTCTGCTGTGCTCCAACCCCAATTGATTTCCTGAAACCAGCACGCCAAGCTTTCTCCAAATAACATTATGTATAACATGCGCAGAGCTGTGCATTCTCATTAACTTGTATCTTCTTTCCCAGTCAATCACACAATGCACTTCTTCTCCAACAAGCAGTCCTTCATGATCAACTTCATGGCTCACGCTTTCACCGAGCGCCTTTGAAAAAACCACTTTGAACTCTGCGCCATCGCTCTTTCTCTTTACCACTCCAAAATCGCACGGCTGGCCACCCTGCTCGGGATAAAACGCGGTTTGATTAAGCACGACAAACTTGGCGTTCTGAACGCCCTCAACGCGCGCATCGAATTCTCTAAGGTAAGAATCGGAAAGCCAGAGTTTGGAAGTCATTTTATTCGCCTTTTATAGTGTATTATTGTGTTGATATTTTTGTGTGTTAAAGTATATCACTATAGTGATATAAAAAATAAATTAAAATCCTTTCCAAAGTGGAACAAAAAACGTTCCACTTTAACCGATAAGTGGAACTTAAAACATGCCATCAACTTGCCTTCAACATTGTAATGGGATTAATTGCCTTGCTTTGATGCAACTTCAAGAATATAAACACCATTATATTTAAATATAAGTTTGTTTATAATGATTATATGTTTTATAATCGGCTTGTGGAATTGGCTTTTTTGGAAAGTAAATGGAGCGAAAGCCAGGCCAACTTGCTGGTTGTTTATGGCCGAAGGCGTTTGGGAAAGACTGAATTAGTTAAAGAATTTATTAATGGAAAGCGTTCGCTTTACTTGTTTGTGAATGATGCGGAAGAAAAAGTGCTTTTGGATTCTTTTGCCCAGGAAATGCAGCGCCAGTTGAACGTGTCTTATGCTTTGCCGAGCGTTTCTTCTTTTTTTGACGCGCTGGTTGACTTGTCCAATCATAAAATAATTGTTGTTTTTGACGAATTCCAGCGTTTCAAAACCAATGCGCCGCAATTTATTACAGAATTGCAAAATCGCTGGGACAATGACTTAAGAAAGCGGAAACTCCTGCTTTTGCTGGTTGGTTCTTCAATTGGAATGATGCAGCGCATTGCCTTAAGCCCGGGCGGAGCCTTGTACAAGCGGAAAACAGGATTATTGCAAATTCTTCCATTTCCTTACAGTGAATTCAGGAAAGTGTTCTCAAAGTATGCTGAAGAAGAATGCATCAGCCTGTACTCGATTTTTGGCGGAACCCCTGATTATTTTACAAAAATCAGTTCTTCCGATGTTGAAAAGGAATTGTTGGGTTTGATTTTACAAAAAGAAGCCCCTTTGTATGATGAGCCGCAAAACCTGTTGGAAACTGAAAGCAAGCGCAGCGGCAGATACAACACTATTTTGCAAAGCATTGCCAAAGGCAAAACCACGTTAAAGGAAATTTCAGACCAATTGCACCTGCCCCAGTCAAGCATTCCGCCTTACCTGAAAGAATTGTGCAGTTTGCTTGATATTATTCAGTTTGACGAGCCGGTTTTTGGAAAGAAAAAAAATAATCGTTTTCGCTTCAAAGACCCTTTCTTTGCTTTTTGGTACCTGTTTATTTATCCAAACAGAAGCACTTTAGAAATAAAGAATCCCAAACCCGTAATTGACCAAATTCAGGCACAACGCTCTTCTTTTGAAGGCAGGGTTTTTGAAGAAATTGCAAGAGAATTGCTGCTTTTCAGGAATAATGGAAAAATTGGCAATATTCAATTATCAATAACTCGGATTGGGCGCTGGTGGGACAGGAAAGGAACTGCAGAAATTGACATTGTCGCAAAAAACCATACAGGCACTCTCTTAGGCGAAGTACGCTATACCAACAAGCCAATGGAATATGACATAATTCAAGATTTGGTTGAACGAAAACAAAAACTCTTGTTCGAAACCGGAAAAATGCCAAGCGGAAAAATCCAATACGTTTTCTTCTCAAAAAACGGTTTTTCAAACCAATGCAAAAAATACGCCGAACAAATAAACGCAGAATTAATAGACTTAAAACGCCTTTCCCAACTATTCGAAAACAAACAATAAAAAACAAAAAACCAAAACCGCACGGCTACCCACCCCGCTCC
>DATDTD010000070.1:0-11070 GCA_035290965.1 archaeon
CAGGCGAAATGGGCACGAGCATGTTCTGGAGCCCGGCAAACAAGCTTTTCAATTTGACTTTGAAAAAAATGGAGCCCAAGCTCAAAGAAGAGGGCTACTGCGGATATATTGACATTAACTGCATTGTGAACAGCAACGGAATTTATCCCCTTGAATTTACCTGTTTTGATGAACAAACAGAAATTCTCACAAAAGAGGGCTGGAAGAATTATTCTGATGTTAATAATGGTGATTTTACTCTTGCAATCAATCCTCAAACCCGAGAAATAGATTGGAAGGAAATTGTGAACAAAGCAGTCATTGATTATGACGGCAAAATGGTTAAGCTCGGGGCAGCAAATAAGAAGCACTCTGCTTTGGACGCATTAGTAACCCCTGAACACAATCTTTTCATCAGCAATTCAGGCAGCCTAAAGTTTTGCAAAGCAGGTTCTATTCCGCTACACGAAACAAAGATAATCCGCACTGGAACCTATGCTGGTTTTGATTTACAAACAATTGAGATTCCAGCGCACAATGAAGAGCATTCGCTTGGCAGGCACTGCAAAACAATGCAAATTGTACATCAGGCAAGGACAATAAATACTTCTGCATTCATGGAATTTTTAGGTTTGTATCTTGCAGAGGGAAGCATTGGAAAGCACGGCTATCTTGTCAGCATTGCACAAAGCCCTTCCGGAAGCAAGCGCAAACAAATTGAACAGGTATTGGAAAACTTTGGATTCAAGTTTGCTGTCCAGAAAAACGGCGCGTATCAAATTAATTCAGTTCAACTTTGCAGATTCTTAGACTATATTGGTCTGGCTGGAACTATTGCCGGAAACAAATTCATTCCAGCCGAATTAAAAAACCTTGCGCCAAAGTATCTCAAATCCCTGATTTATGGGTTTGCTTTGGGTGATGGCAATTGGCACAACCGAACAGGGCAGTTAACGCTTGCAACAACTTCTAAAAAGCTTGCTGATGATTTGCAGGAAATCATTATAAAATGTGGTGAAGTTGCAAACATTTTGACCAGGAAGGCAAAAGGCACAAAAGGAATTGGCGGCTACTTGAGAAACAACGACCTTTATGTGCTTTCATTTAGAGAAAAAAAGAAGGACTATTCACTTGACAAACGCGTGATAAGCGAGGAACACTATTCAGGAAAAATTTGGGATGTAGAAGTCGCGGATTGGCACACGCTTTTGGTAAGGAGGAACGGCAAGCCGTTTTTCTCGGGAAACTGCCGTTTTGGTTATCCCACGATCAGCATCCAGCAGGAAGGAATCCTGAATCCAATGGGAGAATTTTTATATGATTTGGCAAGGGGAGAAAACCCAAAGCTCAGGACAAAAAGCGGCTTTCAGGTAGGGGTTTTGATTGTAGTGCCGCCTTTTCCCTTCAAGGACAAAAACACTTTCGAGGTTTATTCAAAGGACGCTGTAATTGTTTTCAAGAAAAACTCTCTTGAAGGGGTACATATTGCGGATGTAAAAAAAATCGACGGCAACTGGCTCGTAACCGGAGATTCAGGATGGGCTCTTGTTGTAGTAGGCACTGGACAGACAATGGTGCAGGCCCAGAAACAGGTTTACAGCAGGATAAGAAACATTCTCATCCCAAACATGTATTACAGGAAAGACATTGGAGACAGATGGTTCGAAGACAGTGACAAGCTCCAGAACTGGGGCTATCTGCGCGAATAATTTTTCTTTTTTTCCAGGTTTTTCTATGAAATTTCCTTTTTTTAAGCAGGAAACACAGTACACCTGCGGAGCGGCTTCAATGCGCATGGCTCTTGCGTTTTTAGGAATAGAAAAAACAGAGAAGCAGGTTGCAAGGCTTCTGCACACAAACAAAGTCAGGGGCACATGGCACGAAAGCTTTCCAAAGGCCGCGGAAAGATTCAAGCTCAATTATTTTGTGCAGCGCAATTCCTCCATTGAAGGAATGAAAATGCTCCAGAAACATGGCTTTGTAATCATTGTTTCTCATATGGCTTTGCAGGAAGAAAAAGAGGGGCATTATGCTGTACTGAAAAAAATCGGAAAAGATTCAATAAGCTTTTTCGACCCCTGGTTCGGGGAAAACAAGAAATACTCCTTAAACACTTTCAACAGGATATGGAAAAGCGATCCCAAATTTGACAACGAAAAAAAATGGCTTTTTGCAGTAAAAAAATAGCCGCTCTGCTTTCTGCCGCGTTTTCCCGCGCTCCGCTGGGTTTTAAAAAGCCTTTTGTTTACAAATTATTTGTTAAAAAAGAAAAGACAGGAATAACTCTATTTTTTTCTTAACCGAAAAACTCGCTGTGAAACGCAGAATAGCGTTATTTTTTTCTCTTTCTTGCAATAGGAGTTGAGAAATTGGAATTTAACACAATGAACATAAACGAAAGCATAAAGAAAGCCGTTCAAAAAAAGGGCTTTGTAAAGGCTTCCGACATACAGGAAAAAGTAATCCCCGCAGCATTGCTGGGAAAAGACATAGTAGGAAAATCAAAAACAGGCACCGGCAAAACAGCTGCATTCGGAATTCCGCTTATTGAAAGAGTAAGGCCGGGACAAAGCGCTGCAGCACTGATAATTGTGCCTACAAGAGAGCTTGCAGTGCAGGTAAAGGAAGAAATAGCTTCCATCGCAATCGGCTCGCACATAAAAACAATGGCTGTTTTCGGGGGACAAAGCATCAACAGGCAGTTAGAACTGCTTGAAAGAAAACCCGAAATAATTGTCGGAACTCCCGGAAGGCTGCTTGATTTTATTTCAAGGCGCTCTTTGGATTTGAGGAACACGAGTTTTCTTGTTCTGGACGAAGCAGACAAAATGTTTGACATGGGTTTTCGGGATGATGTTGAAAGAATAATTTCCGAATTGCCGAGAAAAAGGCAGACAATGCTTTTTTCAGCGACAATGCCAAGGGAAATTCTTCATTTGATTGAAAAGCATTTGAGCCCGGAAAAAATTGTTTTCGATTTGAGCACTGACAATGCACCCGTTGCAGAGGTTGAACAGTTCTATGTAATGGTAGACGACAGGCAGAAAATCGAGGCACTTCAGAAAGTCCTTTCTTTGGACGATTCAAAGACGCTTGTTTTCTGCAGGACTAAAAGAACTGTTGACTGGCTTGAAAGGCAGTTGTACAGGCGCGGTATTAGGGCGCTTGCAATTCACGGGGATAAGCCTCAGAACGCAAGAAACAGAATAGTGGAAATTTTCAAAGGTTCAAGAAACGGAGTTCTGCTTGCCACAGACATTGTTGCAAGGGGAATTCATGTTGAAGACATTGGAAAAGTAATAAACTTCGACCTGCCGCAGGAATCCGAAACCTATATTCACAGGATTGGCAGGACTGCAAGGCAGGGAAAGAAAGGGCGTGCAATAAGCTTCTGCACTAATGTGCGGGAACTTGATGTCCTTGAAAGAACTGGTTCAATGCACAACACTACAATCCAACAGCTGCGCTGAAGCCTTTCGAAGCGCTCATTTCATTCGCTTTCGAAAGCCTTGGGAAATTGCTGCGCTGAAACCAAAAAACAGTGCGCATTAAGGCATGAAAAAGCCTTCTGCGCCAATATCTTTTTTTTTTAAATTTCTTTTTCTTTAATGCCTTCTTTCCGGCTCATGCCATTCAAGCAGGTCAATTCCCGAATGCAAAAAATATTCCCTTATTTTTTTTGCAGTTATTTCAAGCGGAAAATTTTCCGCGCCGCGGCAAATAGCCTCAAGGTCCTGCATTGCAGTTTCCGGCAGCCTGTGGCTTTCTAACGCAAAAACTCTCTGGCTGTTTGTAAGTATTGTTTTCACTCTTTGCAGGTTTTTCGGCTGGACAAGACCGCTGCGCATGCTTCCGCCGAACATAAAAAAGGTTACCCGTTCTCTTCCCTGTTGCCAGTTTTTTTCAGGCTTTCCAACGGGCTGCTGCCTGTTTATTTCAGGCTTCACTGAGGGCGGGCGCGACCTTTTCGGTCTCATGCAAAGAATAATGCCTTTTGTTTATTTAAAAGAATCTGGCGCAATTCCCTAATTGCGCTGTGCTGCTTTAACATTCTCTCTCCAAGAGTTATTCGCTTCTATTAATTTTTCTGTTTTGGGCGTGGTGTTTAATCTTGTTTCATCAAAATCTGTTAGAACTACTTCTGTTTCTCCTGTATTTTTATCAATACACAACATAAATTCGGACCCATAAAGATATATTCTTTCTTTCCCAGCTCGCTGAGCAATTTGGTTGAGTTCTTCACAAACCTTGTCTAAATTTGTTATTCTTTTGTATGCATTAAGTAGTGCTTCTCCTGTTTGTAAGTTTGTTATTCTGGTCAATGGGACAACAATCCGCTTTCCTGCGCGACTTAAGTCTGTTTGTAGAATTGCCCACCTTGAACTTCTTTCGAGGTTTTTAGTTTTTACGGCATCCCTAAGTTTGACCATGCGAAATGTTGTTGGAACAGTTAATCCAAGTGACCTAAGTTTTTCATAAACTGCAACATTGTGTCTTGCTGTTCTTTCTGTTGATTTCTTATCCGAACCAGTAGATAGTTTAAGCGCGCCAGTAGCAGGATAAAGTTGTACCATTTTTCCAGGGCCATAAACTTTTGTAAATAATCTGATAGATTTAGACTTATTTTTATGATGCACATCAACCGGGCCGCATGAGCTAATTGCAAAAACTCCGGGGTGCGCTACCCCCTCGTGTTTCGAAAAATCTAGGGAAATTCTTGAGATTTTTCTCTTTGCTGGGCCACTTATTGCAAAAATTCTTCTTTTCATCTTAAACTGCATCCGTTCGGGGAGGTTCTATAGACTGTCATTTGTGCATCTTTCTTATTTAAAATGAATAGATCACCGCCTTCGGATACTGCACTGAGGGCGCGCGCCGCCTTTTCGGCTTCATAACCAAGGATAATGCTTTTTGTTTATTTAAAAGAATCTGGCGCAATTCCTGAATCAACGCGCGGTTTATTCTCTTTTATATTTTCCCATTATTTCCGCTTCTGTTATCGCGTGCTTTTTTATTTCCCTGAAGAATTCTTTCTGGTTATTGCAGTTTATTCTTTCAGTGTCCAGCGCATATATTCTGAAGAAATACCTGTGCTCTCCGCTCGGGGGGCAGGGCCCCATATAACCTCTTTTTCCAATGCCGTTAGGAACTTCTTTTGCACCAGCAGGAAGAGGGCTTCCTCTCCTAATCCAGGTAACATTTCTCGGAATATTATAGACAAGCCAGTGCTCGAATATTCTCATTGGCGCGTCCACATCCCTCACTGAAAGCGCAAAGCTTTTTGCCGTTGCAGGCGCATCCTTCCATGAAAGGTCGGGATTCAAATCCTTTCCGTCGCACGTGAATTCTTTCGGGATTTTTTCCTTATTCGTAAAATCATTGCTTTCAAGATTCAAACAGAACACCTCCTTTTTTGTGTCCGCTGAAATAATTTCCGCTGGAGTTGAATATAAGCGGAAAGTTTCAAAAAAGAAAGCTGGAAAAAAGGTATTAAAAAAAGCCTATGGAAAAATGTTCCCCGCCCTATAATTCGTACAATTCTTTTATTTTTTGCTTTACTTCCTTGAGTTTTTGGCCCGATATTTTTCCTATGCTGCGTTCTATCAGCTGTTTGTATGTTGTTACTGGATTGTCAACCATTATCTGGCTTTCTGTTTTAAGCTCTCCTTTTTCAAGGTCTTTTTGCGTTAACGCAACATCGAACTGTGTTTTTTTTGCCTGGGGGTTATTTTAAGCAGGATTAAATCCTCTGATTTTTTGTTGAATTCCGCACTGCTTATTACAAGCGCGGGCCTTCTTTTTGCCCCAACTTGTTCTGCAAAAAGAAGAGTTGCTATTACAATGTCTCCCTGTTCAAAACTTAAAAAGCTTTTCTGCATCTTCCCCCTCTTCAGCCCATCTTTTGTAGGCGTATGATCTCCAGGGGTCTTTTTCCGATTCAAGAATTTGCACTGTTTTTTCAAGGCTTTCAACTATTTTGTTTG
Organism: archaeon; assembly: GCA_035290965.1. GTDB lineage: Archaea > Iainarchaeota > Iainarchaeia > Iainarchaeales > JAGVNX01. The sequence continues at coordinate 5,964 of DATDTD010000070.1, forward strand.
TAGCGCTTTTCCATAATTCAGAATGCTCTATTTTGTTTTCTTTCCACATTGCAAAAACCCGGATAAGATAAAAGTCAAATGTTTTTTAATTGATTAGTGCTACGCACTCAGTTCGGTTATGGTTTCTTCAAATATTTTTTTGAATCTTGTTTGTTTCAATAATTTTTCTAATTTGTTTTTGTCTATTTTTGTTTTTAATAATGCAAGAATATCCTTTTTGTCTTTTTCGATTTTTGATTCCAGGAAGTATCTTGTTTCTGGTGTTTCTGCTGTTTTGAGGTAGAATTGCCTGTCTCTTAAAGCCTTGGCCTTGAAGAGCAATAATAGTTCTGTTGCTGGAATTCTTGCTTTTGCACCATTGAATTTGTATTCCACAGTGTGTTTTTCCAATAGATTCCAAGGAATTTCAATTTTGTTTTTTTCTTTCAAAATATTTTTGTTTGAATAAGATGCCGCATCTAAATAGATTTTTTCTGTTCCTTGTTTTGTTTTTACTTCTTTGAAGTATTCCTTTGTCAGCATTCCTTGCGAAGAAAAATTGTTTGCCTTGTAATACTGCATTAGCAGCGAGTGAACTGTTTGTGTTGTTGGCAGGATTATGTCAATGTCTATTGACTTGGAATGCTTGGTGTAAGCCCAGACCGCCCAGCCCCCAATTATTATTGGAGTGTATCCATAAACTTTGTTGCACCATTTTACAAAATTTGCCAATTCTTTTTGCGAGGCATTCAACAATTCCGGATAATATAATCTAGCCAAATCTTCCACCGAAAGTTTTTTCTATGAGTTCTTTTGCGGCATACGCCTGGTTGTTACAAAACAAGTCAATAACAGTCCTGACTTTATTGGTCAATAACATTTTGCCTTTTTTTTCAACATCAATCTCCAGGCACAAATCCGGCTTGTAAACATTGACTTTTGTCAAGCCGGTTGGTTCCGTGCCAAGCTCTTGCAATAATTTTTTGTCGTTAGAATAAAAGTTGATTGACGGGTCTTGGTAATAGGAACTGTATTGCTGCAAGGCACTGGTAGTGCAAAAAACAACCTTTCTTTGGATAAGCTCTTTCCACAATTCTTTTGACGAAGGCTTTAATGAAAAAGATGCCAACAAGTTTTTTTCCATGTTCCTATATATACCAAACAAGGAAATCAATGCAGTCGGCGAAACAAGGCTATAATTCTCTGCTTTTTCAACAAACCTTTTTTCAACCAGCCATTTGACAACGTAACTGGCCATGCCTTTGCTTACCCTGGTTTTTCCAACAATATTGCGCTGGCTAAACTCAGGGTTTTTCAAAACATAGTTGACAACCTTGTATGCCTGGCGTTGCGTTATCTTAACCATAAAAAAAACCACTTTTTGTCAAGTTCAATAATTGTTGAACTATTCAATATTTATTGAACTAACTGTTTTAAAGCCTTTTGTCCAAAAACTATTCATTGCCAGTGAACAAAATTGTTCATTGCCAATGAACACAACTGTGCGATTGGGAACTGCGCTATGCCGCACTATTTTTTGCACGGTTTGCTTTCACGAAAGTCAAGGCCTTCTTTTATTGTATCGTAAGCGTGCCACATTATGCAGCAGGCGCAGAATGGATTGTAATCTTTGCATTTTTTGCCAAAATCTTTTGTAATTATTTTTTCCAGTTCTTTAAGGTTTTTTTGCATTTTTTTCCCTCCTTTTTACAAAGCTCTTTTCAAAATCGTCTATTAACACGAACTTGCTTTTGAGATATTCTTCGGGATAAAGGTAAACAATTTTTGTTTTGTCTTTTTTTTCCTTTTCAAAAACTTCGTGAATCACGTTTGATATTGTTTCATCCAAAGACGCATAACCCTCTATTTTCATTATTCTCTTAAGCATGGCCAGTGTTTTTTTGCTGATATCAATCTTTATTTTAACAGTTTTTTCAAAACCAAAAATTTTTATGCAATCTTTCTCTGCGCGCATTCTCCCTGACATGAACGGCTTCAAGTTCATTCTTTTCATTATCTCGCTTGGAATATCAACATACAATGCCCCGCAAGCAGCTTTTTTCACAATAGAAACAAATTCTGCCATGAAAATCCCCCCTGAAAGAAAAACAGAAATTCACTTTTAAAACGCAACGGGGGCGGGTTTCCGCTAATCAGTAATATGCGAAAGCATAATTGTGAATTCTTGCAAATTTAAGAAGTTTGCATCAATTGTAATTTATGAAAAAGAGCTGGTATTACTGGATGTACAAGTCTGCTTTGAAAAATGGTTTTGGCTCGCTTGTTCCTGATTTTCCATCTTTTTTTCCAATAGATAAAAAAGAGTTTGACAGTGGGATTATGGGGCAAACCATGCATATGCTAAGCAAGGAAGAATTGAAGAAATTAAAAAGAATGGCTTGTTACAAGAAATAATTCCCCTCTCCCAATACTGGGGAGAAAGTGCAAGTCCGCAGGTTTTCATTCTGATAACAGCAGCCATTTCCACAAAGGCATTATCCATATTCCCTGTTCTTTTTTTTCTGTGTTTTTTGTTAGCAACACTAACTGTTTTGCTTTTGCTTTGAATTCTTCTTTGAATTCCAACAGTGCTTTTGTTTCCCTTTCTTCAATTTCATCTGTGTAGGAAACGTTTATTGCAGTTAATGAATTGTCTTTGTTTTTTATTACAAAGTCCACTTCCCCCTTGTTTTTCCAGTAGTATGGCTGCTTGTTCTGTCTTCGCAGTTGAATAAACACGCAGTTTTCTGCCAGCTTTCCAGAGTCTTTGCTAAACTTAAAGCTCACGGCATTCCGTAAACCGTTATCTATGCAGTAAATTTTTGATGCCAGTGTTTTTTGTTCTTTAAAGGAATAGGAGAAGTGGTCTATTGTGAAGAACAGGAAGGCTTCTTTGTAATAGGATATATAATCTTTGATTGTATCATAAGACATTTTTATGCTGTTTCTTAAGTTCCTTAGGGAAATGAGGCTTGTAAAGTTTGTTATCAGATAGAGCGCAAGGTCTTTTGCTTTCTGGCTATTCAAGTTGTATCTGTCCACTATGTCTTTGTACAAGATGTCATCAAAGTATTGCTCCAAGAGCTTTGTTTTGAAGTTCTCCGGTTTGAGCAGTACTTCTGGAAAGCCGCCAAGTTCAAGGTATTCGTTCAAGTTTTTTAGAATGAGGAGTTTTGTTTTTTCCAATATTATGCCTTTTTCCAGGTTGGTTTTGTCCATAACCATGTTTTTGAATAGGAGGAATTCTTCAAAGCTCAGGGGCATGACTTCAAATGTTAGGTTTCTTCCAGTTAACAGCGTTGAGTATTCTTTTTTTAGCAGGTAAGAGCATGAGCCGGAAATGACAAATTTGTCATTGGTTTTCAAGTCGTATTTTTTTCTTATCCATGATTCCCATCCTTCTTTTCTGTGTATTTCATCAAAAAACACATATGCTTTTTTTTCCAGGTTCATGTTCTGCCGGTAACTGAAATAAATATCATCCAATGAGTCTTTTGTCAGCTTTTTGTCTTCAAGGTTTACGAACATTATTTGTTTTGGATCTGTTCCTTTTTTCAGCAAGCTATCAATAACCTGATACATTAGAGTGCTTTTTCCGCTCCTTCTAACGCCAGTTATTATTGTTATCTCTTTTATTTCAACCGAGCCAAGCAGTTTCTTGTATTGTGGCCGGGGCCTGCCTCTCAGCTCTTCCGGCACTTCTTTGCTTTCCCACCAGGGATTCCATTCACTCAATTTAGCTATGTCCATATGTTACACTATGCTGTAACAAAAGGCATATAAATGTTACGTTATAATGTAACAATTAATTCCAGCTTCCCAACACTAACGCAAAAGTTCGGCTCTTATGTTTTTTTGGAATTATTTTTTGTTTCAGGGAACTTTTGTTTAATTGACAATATGTGAATAGTTACACTGGCAGCCGCCAATAGCAGAATAATTCTGGCAAAAAAATTTTGTGTTGCAAAAACAGCTGAAAAGGATATTGTAATCCAGAGCATGGAAAGAGTCACTGCCTTTGCTTTTTTGGAAATTCCTTTGCCTTCCCTGTAGTTTCTAATGAAATTCCCGGGCACTTTGCTGTTCAAAAGCCGGTTGTAAAATTTTTCGCTGCTTTTGGCATAGCACGCGGCAGCCAGCAGCAGGAAAGGTGTGGTCGGCAGCAATGGCAGAAATATGCCCAGAATTCCGGTTGCGAGAAAAAATGTTCCGGCTGCAATCAACAGCCATTTAACCAAAAATTTTTTCACTGCAACCACTGATTGAATCGCCTGCCATAAAAGTTCAAATTTAAAAAATAGGAATCCCCTCTCCCGGAGTTGCACCGGGGATCTTCCGGTTACCGCGCTTTGCGGGCGCCAACAAGCGCATTGCTTTCGGCGCTCTCTGGCTTTGACACCAGTTTTTTTCCACAGGAAAAATTCAATTTTGCGCGCAAAATTGTTTCTTTCCCGAGGCTTTCTTTTCCAAAGAAAGGCTCGTCTACAGCCGGACGCATTAGCTACTATGCTAAGAGGGGCCAATGCTTGAATATTTGGGGCTGTTATTTCAGCCCAGAAGTGTATGTTATAATTAGGCTTGTTTTTGTTTTTTAAAGTATTGTTTGGGAAAAAAATCAGCGGATGTTTTTATTTTCTTGTTTTTTTCCAGAAAGCGAATCCAAGTATTATTGCGATTATTGCAAGAACTGCCCCGATTACAAAAGGCGATTGCAGTGTTCCGACTGTAAAAAAGCCTGTTGCTCCATCTCCTTGCGGAACGTTCGGGCTTTCTGCAAGTGTTGAAGCGCATGCCCCTGCTTTGCAGACTTTGTTTTCTCCGCAGGAAATTCCTTCAAGCTGCCTGTAATTGCACACTCCCTTGGAGCAGGAATCCTGAGTGCAGGGATTTTAATCATTGCAATTTTTTTCTTTGCACAAATCAACTGTTGCTGTTGTTTCCGCAGGAGTTTCTTTCGGAGTTTCGCACTCAACCAAAGTAATTATTTTTAAAGAACTCACTGCAATTCCCTTTCTTGCGACAAACTCGTATTTTCCAATTTCGTCAAAAGAAAAGCTGGTGTTTCCGTCCGCGCCCGCAATTTTTTTTGCGACACTGGTTCTGTTATGCACAACCTCTATTTCGGGGC